>CAIYVS010000732.1 GCA_903929655.1 uncultured Bacteroidota bacterium
GACTCATACTACCCCCAGTCCATCCTCTACAAAGAAGTATATTGAGAATGTGTAGGGGTGGAAAAATGTTGCAAGAAGTTAAGTTTGGTAGCTGGTACAATTGTTTTGCTATCTCTTCATTATCCAGGTAAGCGTACTTGTCATTTCTTATCGGCTTGATCTGCGATAGGCCAGGGTGGGATTGTAATGCATAATAATCACATAAGCCATTGTTGTTAAGTATCTCGTACACCAACTTACAGCCCTCACAGCAAAATACCTTGTCCTCTATGGCAATATTGCTTGTGTTGCAAGGAGTGCCACAATGGTAGCATAAGGTTTTTATCTTATGCTTTTGCTCTGTAGTCGGCGTTTCCATTTCATTAAGCGTGGGCATTAATACTCTTTTGTGCTTCTGATATTTTGGGTACCAGGTATGTTTCTTCCAGGTAAAGCAGATCACTCAATGTATTTTCAAGCAGGATCATTTGGTTACGCAATAACCTGTAATTATCGGGATATATAGTTTCTGCATGAAGAGGTAAAGACATCATCTGCAAGTGGCTCAGGATATCTTTCACCCGTGTATCAGATTCCTTTAGTTCAACGAGTTTAAGCTCGTGAAGCATATTGCATTTACCCGAACAATTTCCGCAATCGTGGCTTGTTTTGTTTTTTTCATGCAATTCATGAATGTATGGTATAAAATACTCCTTCCTTTTCTCAATACAGGTAAGGATTTCGGAAATTAAATTATTGCAAAGAATTATATATTGTGAGGTCGGATGTCGATCTTCTAAATCCCGAAGCTTATTGGCACTATTTATTGCACCCTGGCATAAGCTTATTATCACATCGTAATAATCTTTATCCAGCATATCCGCAAGGGACAGCAAATCCACAATAGCATATTTATGTAAAGATAAATTGGTCACAAGTCTATTTTAAGCGAAATTATCTCAGGTATTAAGCATATATCATGACACAAAATGGTAGAAAAAATGATTTTGGTCAGTTTATTTCACCAGCTTCATATACTACTATCATCTTCGTTGTGTCACTCACTTGTACGCTTGCATCAGTATGCTGCATACTCATGAAAACAAAAGCGGATGGAGAACCATCCGCCCATTCTTCTGTCAATTTTAACCAAGAGCCTGTTAATGATGGAAATCATCTCCAGATACCCTCTCATGAAAACTTTATTTGACTATTTTTTGTATCATCTGCCAGCCTTCATTGTCTTTTACTTCTAAGAAATAAACCCCTTTAGCAAAATCCCTTGTATCAATCATTTCTTTCTCCTGATTCATCACACCACTATATACTTCCCGCCCTACTACATCAAAAATGTGAATACTGCAATTTTCAGCATGCTCTATTATCAATTCATTTTGCACAGGATTAGGATACACAAGCACATTCTTCATATTTACTAGGTTCACCACATTCACAGGCATCACACTCACCACAACCGTGTCCCAGCTTACAGCGCCACACAGCGTTTGCTTAACAACATAGGTAGCTGTGCTATCCGGCTTTACCCATATACCCCCACTTGTACTGTCCATTAATCTTAATCCTGCACTGTCTTTATACCACACATACGGCACAGCTATTTCACCTAACAAAATACTATCGCCTTTTACAATAGTGGTATCATTCCCCGCAAAAGCCATATGGTCGCTTTCTATTACGCTTACATCATCTATTAAATAGACACCATCTCCGGTGAAAGAACTGTATGCATTAAATGTTGCAGTATCAGTATGCACAACATCAAAAAAATTGCCTATTGTTATAAATTTCTCTGTCCCGTTAGCGGTAAAACTCTCTTCTATTTTTATCCAGTTTAATGTATCGCTAATAATCGCATTTTCAACAACTTGCGGGGTGTATTCAGTCTGTGGCATTCCTGGATAAATAGTCGTATCTATAGACCCATTATCGAGATAAGCTCCTATGTGATTAATAGAATAGTTTGATTGTTGTTCCAGTGTCGCATAAAATGTCACACAATAATTTTTGCCCGCGCTAAGTTGTTTAAACAATCTACCTTGTAAGTAATCTCGGTTATATCCGAATCCTGATTGATAAAAATACATGACTACTTGTGCCATTCCATTTCCGGTTCTGGGATAATGAAAAAAACTTATGTTCTGTGGCGCACTTGCCGGATTACTATTACTATTATTACATGTGTTTATATATTCAGGTTGACCATTGGTTGCAGAAGGTGAAGGTGCATACCATGTCTCCATACTATCAACTGCAGTCCAATGCAAAGCATATTTTATTTGGTCATAATTATTGGGGCAGCTATCATATTGTTCCAAACTTGGATTGAGCACATAATTTATTTGCCCTCTTGCTACACAAAAAAGCAGTAGGTAACACATACATAAAAGTGTTACTCTACTGCTCTTTAATATTTGTTTTTCTATTTTCAATCTTTGGCTAATTTACGATGAATTTAGCAGTATAACTTTCCCCCTTACTACTCCTTATTTGCAACATATACAATCCCGGCGCTATGCCGTTCAGGTTTATTTGTGCTTTACCGCCGCTAAAATTTATGGTTTGTCTGTAGATGCTCTTCCCCTCCGCACTCCATATTTCCATACTGGCAGGTTCATTATCAGGTATGCGCTGCAATACGCTCATTTGCCCATTGTTCGGGTTGGGGTATATGCTAAAGCTCTGCCTGCCTGCGTTCAGGTTCCTGATAGTTGGCAAATTCCCCTGCTGCCCATTATTGCCTGCACTGCGTTTTCCATAATCACCACTGCCGCATACAGAATCATCATTCCAGTTTCCCAGCTCATTATATACCAGCGTGTACAAGCCCCTTGCCCTATACACTACTGCCCCATTGCTAAAAGGGCACAAATTGGCAAGCATTACTATCTCGCCGCTGTCAGTCCCGCTTAAACTGCTGTCTGCATAATTCAGCGCAAGCTGGTAAAAACTTAAATAATTGTTCACTATTTCATCAGCCTTCGAATAATCTGTTACGGTCACCCCATCTTTAGATACAGAAGGATACGCATACAGCTTCCCATCAGCAGCATTATCCAGCAATGCCTGTGCGCTGTCCCTTTGTCCCCATGCCAGGTAGTTTTCTATGGCCGTCAGGTAGGCATACCTGCTCAGGGCTGCACTGTCCATAAATTCCTGCAACAGGCTGTTGCTGTTCACAGTCTTTGGGTCGTTTTGCAGGTATTCCCACATATTATATTGGGCCATCCATTGGTTTTGCTCCATGTTCACACCATAGCTCACATTGTTCAGTGCCACATTTACAAATCCCGGCACATGGGCTGTAAACGGCGGTGGCGTGCTGGGGCAACTATAGGGGCTTCCCCCTACAATATGAATACTGATGGGTGCTATGGAAGAAGAATAAATATATCCAACACCAAAATTTATTCCACCATTCGATGTTGGTTGGTAAGGCGCTGCTGCATTCACCCATAAAGGGGAATATTGCGCTTCTGCACCGCTAGCAGTAAACGTTTGGCTCCCTACATTATTCAGCCATCGCCGCCTATGGCGCTGTCCCCCAGCGTATCATTAAAAACTTGCGGCCCCATCACACCTGCATAGTCAAGCATCAAGCCATCAAAGTTGCCGTCCATCACATTGCCATACCATTTGCTGCCGCTGTTGGCGTCTGCAAATTCAAAACCCAGGCCCAAAGTGTCCACATAATTGCATGTTATAGTACTGATGCTGAAGGCCTGCCCTATACCCTTATGGGTAATATCGCTTATTACATTCGCAAACGTTCCTCTTACCCTGTTATAGAATAAAGTATTATTGGCACAATCCGCAAACTGTATTCCATATTGCACCTGGCTGGGGTACATGTTCCGCATTATGATTGTGTTGGAATCTGCAACAATATGCCTGTTCTTCATGCCGCTCACATAAATGCCCTTATAGGCGTCTATCTTATTGCTGTTGATATTGGTATTGCCAAAAATAGTTCACCCACATCAGGGGGTAGCCGTTTGTGGTGTTTTGCAGGCTTATCGCCTGCCTTACAAACTGTGTGGTAACATTACCAAAAGGGTTTGCTTTAATCACATTGCCGCTTATGTTCACATATGCGAATGGCAACGCAGAATAACCCATGCCTCCCAATATAGATAGTTGTGTAAAGCTCACTAAGGATATTCCATTCGTAATATTTGTTACCGTATCGTAGCTCACGTCAATGGTATCGTATGCATTGGTTTGCAGGTTATAGCCCCAGTTGGCAGGGCCGTTTGCAAGGCTGTAATCATGGCTGCTGATCATTTTTGTCTGCCATGCCTTTAGCCAGTAATAATGATGCAGTTCCACGCAACTGCTGTCGCAGTTCCAGAATTGGTTATTATTGCTGCTGCCGTCATTGTGCATCCACAGGCCATTGTATCCTTCAGCATAAGCCGCAATGCCATTACCATAAATACCATCTCTGCTTTCATTCACAAAGGCATTGTTCAGCAAGGTCATATTGCTTTGCAAACTATGAATACCATATTGCAATGTATCAAACAGGTTTTGATACCCCGCTTGCGATGCGTCGCCTAATTGTATTCCGTATAAAGTAAGCGTGGTATCTCCCAAAAAAGGCGTTGTCACAACAGAGTGTCCCACATTCTTCAATAATATACCAGCCACCGCAATCCCCCCGCTGTGGGTGGTATCTCCATGATAATTTACAATATTATACGGCGCTAAAAAATTACTTCCGGGATTGTAATATTGTTTCAGCGTGGCGGCATTGGCCCAATTGCTATTGCTGGTATCAATATCCCTGCATGTAAAAACAGTATTACGTACTGTAAAAGGATAGATACTTGTATCGTAGCGGTAACTGTCTATATACACACCTATCGTGTTCCTGTTAAAAATGGCATTATCAGCCGCAAAAATATTTCCGCTAGTAGGTGGTACGGCTTTTCTTAGCAGCACTGCCGTGTCTGCGTCTTCTATCAGGGTATTATTTGTTAAAAATAATGAGCCACTTATATTATTGATCGTATTTACCCTAAGCCCGTTCCACATATCATTACTGCAACCAAACAAGTGGCAGTTACTAAAAATTACATGAGCCCCGCTATCTATCATAATCGCGGCATTCGCCCTCACCATAATAATGGCATTACTAATGGTCATACTGTTTTTAATAGTAACAGAATCGGCCACATAGTAATTCCCGGTACTGCTTGTGGGCCATGATGTGATACTGCTGCCCGCAATGGCCGTAAAATGATTATTGAACAGGCTGCACGGGCTGCAGCTCAGGTAATTGGAAAGTACAGTGATCGTAAAGTTCATCACAGTGCCATTACATCCGTTTGCATTTGGTGTCACTGCGATGATTGCTACGACAGGTAAGCTGGATGAATTATAGGCCGTGAAGGATGCTATATTCCCATTGCCATTCCCGGCCAGTCCGATGGAAGTATTGTTATTGGTCCAGTTATAAACAGTTCCGCTCACATTGCCGCTCATGCTTACAGTGGCAGTGCTCAAAGTATTGCAAACAGTCTGATCGCTTATTGCATTTACATTTGGTGTCGGGTTAACTGTTATGGTAAATGTTTGTGCAGTCCCGTTACAACCGTTGGCGCTTGGTATTACCGTAATAGTTACTGTAACAGGCACATTGCCGCTATTGCTGGCAATAAACGATGCAATATTGCCCGTTCCACTGGCCGCAAGCCCTATTGCTGTGTTGTTATTGGTCCAGTTATAAACAGTTCCGCTCACAGCCGGCCCGCTAAAATTGATAGCCGCAGTGCTTCCGCCATTACATAGTGTCTGGTTGCTTATTGAATAAACGCCGGGTGAAGGGTTTACCCCTATCGTAAAACTGCTGGCCGTACCTGTACAGGTAAAACCATTGCTCGTATAATGCGGTGTTACTGTTATGGTGCCCGTTATAGCAGCAGTACCCGGATTAGTGGCTGTAAAAGAACCAATACTGCCACTGCCGCTGCTTGCAGACAAGCCTGTTAAAGTATTACTGTTTGTCCAGCTATACACGGTCCCGCCTACTGTTCCTGTAAAACCAATGATGGCTGTGCTCGCGCCATTACAATAATTGAGGTTCGGCATACTGTTTACATTCGGCACCGGGATTACACTTATCACAGATGTCGCAGTTGATGTGCACCCTTGCCCGTCCGTTCCTGTAACCGTATAGGTGGTGGTGCTGGCTGGCGAGGCCGTAGGCTGGCTGCAACTGCTACAGCTTAATCCTGCTGCGGGCATCCATGTATAGGTATTGGCCCCCGTCACATATAGTACCACACTGTCACCTGCGCATATATTGTTTGCGCTGGGTATTACAGCTACTGCCGGGCTGTCCACGTTCACACTTACCGTTGCTGTATAGGCGCAGCTACCCGTATCGTTGATGCTAAGAGTATAAATTCCGCTTGCTGCTGTGCTTGCATGCAGTATCACAGGGTCCTGCAGGCCGGAAGTAAAACCATTAGGCCCTGTCCAGCTATAAGTCGCATAACCCGACAAACCAGTCCCGCTTCCGTATAAAGACAAAGTATCTCCCCGGCAGATATTACCCTTCATATTACAGGGCGTAGCAAAGGCCACACCTGGGCAATAAGGCGAGAAATAAAAATCATAATTAATACCTCCGCAATAGGCGGTTCTTTCTTTTATTTCAAACGAATTGACAGGGTAACCGGGGTTTACAAAAAATTGGATGTCTGCGTTCGAATTGCATATCGTACCGCATAGTTCACCGTTATAGGTGGTTACAGTATTCGATTGCCCGGAGCAGGAACTTGCGAAACAACTTATATTGCTGCTGCTCACATAATATCGCACTCCGTTAATATAGATATCTATGGTATCGCCCACATTGATGGCTATTATATGCATGCTTATTGCCTTCACCGGGCTGGAGAATGAAAAAGCATAGGCCCCGCTTAACATATCGTATGGCCCCACACTATCGCAAATATATTGGGCTGGCAATATCTGCCCGGTATCATGGAGGCTTACATTCCGGCCCCCGATGGCATGCGTGCCTGTGCTATCTGTCACCCGGTAATAGGCCTGCCCTTCAGCATTTAAAAAGGTATAGCAGAGCAGGAGAAAAAAGAGGAGCATTCTTTGAATATAAAATAAGTATTTTTTCATGGAATAATATTTAAAAGTGAAAAAAATAGTTGGATGCTAATGTAAAAATTAAGATAAAAAGAGGAATATAAAAGAGCGGAAACACCCTATTTTAAGAATCGGCATTCATAAACGAAAACAATTTTCATTTGCAGATAATAAATATACCTATCCGCTCCATAGCCATTTTTTTATAATGTAATATTCCCTGCCTGTATCATGCACAGGCATGTGCCGGGCGGCACATATACAAGCAGGCGAATCCTGCAATTCCCTAATCCGGAAAATCCAAATCAATGGCGGTGTTCTTTTGTCTGCACCTGTCCCTCTGTGCAGGGTACAAAAAAACTGCGTGGGACATTCACTTACCGTAACTGAGGTACTGAGATACCCACAAACGAAATAAGGAAAGCCCACGCATTGGTGGACGTTTCGCTCATCTCTTGTTTGTTTCGAAATTTCTCAGTTTTCAGTTACAAGAAAAAGCTTAACGCAATTATGTTATGTCAGTTCTTTATTTCTTCAAATAGTCTTTTTTGTTTTATTAACTGTAAATGTAAAAAGGAAATTCATATTTACGATACTTATCAGTTTCATAAAATAAAAAAATTATCCTTAACCAAAGGTGTGTCCTTGTGCCTGAAGCTACACAAACAACACGCAGTTTAGCTTCTCCTCTCCTTTGGAGAGGCCGGGAGAGGCCCCCATTTTTTTCTTCCCGCTCCCACAGCCACTTTCAAAGAAAAATTTGGATTCGCCCCCATCACGATAGTATCTTTGGTATGAATTTGGATAAATATTAAATTTAAATTCATAAGTTCTTTAGCATGTAACTTGTCCCGTCCAAAGGCGGAGGCTTTATCATAAAATCTTCCCTAAGAATTGGAACAAAAAATGCCCGACATTTTTATTGATAATCAGCACTTTAAGCCAAAAATGCCCGACATTTCAAAAAACAGTAGAACATCGGGCATTTCTAATTCTTTGCGCCTTCGCGTCTGCGGTTAAATCGGTAGAAACAGGAAACCAAAGCTCCTCAAAAGGAAACAAAACAGCCCAAAAAGGAAACCAAATGTCCCTAATAGGAAGAAAAGCGGAAAAAATATTTTAGTA
>CAIYVS010000733.1 GCA_903929655.1 uncultured Bacteroidota bacterium
AAACTGGCGCAAAACTTCGCGAGTTTACCAAAGGAAGCGGTTTGACTCAAAAACTTACTGCCAAAATAATGGCTCAAGGAGGCCTTTTGCCGTCTTTTTTGCCGATTTGGGTTTGGACCGGGACTTTTATTAGGAATGCTCTCTCCGTTTTTTTCAGGTATTGTGGCCGTATTATGGATATTACAATCCCTCTCCTGTATGCTAGGTATTCTCCCGATATCAAGGTTCTGGTTACCTCAACCTATACAAAATGTAATGTTTAAACTTATCAATATTGGTTTGGGCATATTTAATTGGGCGGAACAAAAAGGACTGGAAGCTGATGGGCCATGGATATCACTGTTTGTTATGATACCGGTATTATTTGCGAAGCTTGTGAAGTATATAATTCTGTTCCCTGTTTATGAAATCGCGAAAGCTATAATTGGAAATAAAGTTGTGGGTATTGTAAAGAGAAAGGTAGACTACTACGCAGATGCTGCAGATTGGTATATAGAGGAGTTAATGAATAAAACGCCTTTAGGCATGAATAGAGATGAGCTTCTACACCTTTCAATGATCTATAGCCAGTTGTCTGATATCAGGAAAACCAGGTATGAATCTGTTTAAACTTCTATAAAATATTTTAAGACAAATTTAAAAATCAATATTCATGAGCTGTGGTAAATGTAATACTTGCGGTAGGTGGATGGAACCTTGTCCCCGATGTAAAGGCAGAGGAATTTATGACGGATATAGCTGTAAACATTGCAAAGGCATTGGGTGTATATGCCCAAAACATGGCGGATATACTGGTTCTTCAGGAGGCGGATGCTTTGTTACAACCGCTGTGATGCTCGCTACGGGTAAAGCAGATGACTGTAAAGAGTTGAATACGTTTCGAGTGTTTAGAGATAACTGGCTAATAAAACAAGAAGGAGGGAAAGATGAAATTGCAGCGTATTATCTCGTAGCACCAATGATAGTTGATGCGATCAATAAAGAAGATAATTCAAGCGAAATATATCACGACTTGTGGGAAAAAGATTTACAGATGTGTTATCAATTTATTCTTGAGCAGAAATATGAAAGAGCCCGAAAACTTTATTCCGAACTTATAATAAGGTTAAGATTGGCATACCTAAGCGATAATTGAATTTACAGGAAACGATATGTATTCCAAACCATTGTTACAAAAAAGGGACAACTGATTTTTTTAATAATTATAACAAACATTTTATAAACGATTTCTTCACTTTCAAAAAGCAATTTTATGAGTTACAAAGTAGTTCCATTTTCAGCTAAAGTTGGCAGCAGGGGCACATTTAGTGATGTTGCGAAACAGGTTGAAACAAGTATTCAACAGGAGGTTTCCTCAGGCTGGGAATTTGTTAGTTGTGGCAATGTTGATACTATAGTAGAAGGTTCGAATGGTTGTTTTGGTTTAGGTGCAAAGCCTGGCGGCACGACATCAATAATGGTACTTGTCTTTAAAAAATGAAATTTATAGCTCTTTTTACCATCAGGTTGTACTGGTTCTGTATTCCTGAAAAACAAAGACGGAGCTGTCTCTTTAAAGAATCATGCTCTCAATTTGTATATAGGCATATGAAAGAGAGAGGTTTTCGTTATGGGCTGCATTGTTTTTTTCAAAGAAAAAAACAATGCAGGGCTGGATACCAAATAATTTACACAAATGACCGGGACATTGAAATAAAACTTGCTGACGGAACCAATATAACAGAAAATGAACTTTCAGAAACTATGATGGAAACTATAACAGGACTAAAGAGACATTTTTTACAGTAGAGTAATCTGAACAATCAACATAAAAACATTTACCATGAAAAAAATATATCTCATTATATTGTTTTTGCTCGTTCTTTTTTGTGAAAAAGTAAATGCACAAAATTGTTCTTTGTCAAGCATGCCTTCCATATGCTATGTCACCTCCACACCTAACCAAACCATTGCAGTCAATACAACCTGGAATGAAATGTTTGAATTGCATAATGCGGGCTCCAGTTGCTCATCCTCAAATAGCTGGTGCTCAGTACCTAGTATATATTTATCAATTAATCATATTACTTTGAATGGAACAACTGTTACTCCATCAACTTACATTGGGTCCTCATTCACATCTTCCTCCTTAAGTTTAGGTACTTCGTATCCCAGTTCTTATGGGAATATATACTTATCCGCTTCATTCAACACTGCGGGAACTTATGTGATTTATTATGACATGCATTATGCTGGAAGCATCTTAAGTTGCTTATCTCTGGGCTGTTTATATTCAACTGTTACTGTAACTAGTTCCTGCACCCCCGTTTCTATTTCATCAAGCCCCAGTAACCAACCAATTTTTTCAGGGAACACGGCTACATTTAATGTATCAGCAAGTGGAACACCCCCTTTTTCTTACTTCTGGTACACAAATGGCAGTTTCACAACAAGTACACCCAACTCATTTTCGAATACTAACTCATACACAACGCCCATTTTATATACAAATAATAGTGGAAATACATATTATTGCATTATCACTAATTGCAATAATAATAATCAGGCAATTAGTAGCACCGCCTCAGTAACTGTAAATTCAAGTTGTACCACTCCTTCAAATCCTCCAAATCCAACGAGCAGCTCTCAATGTGGAAGTGTAATATTTACACGTTCAGGTACCGTGCCCTCCAATGAAATTTGGTATTGGCAAGGTAGTTCCTGTGGTACAAGTACTAACCTGGGATCAGGTTCTATATATACAGCTTCATCAAGCGGGACTTACTATATCCGTGCATACAACACTTCAGGAGGTGGCTGTTGGTCAAATAGTTGCGGAAATGCATATGGAACAATTAATTCCTCACCTTCTTTTACTTATTCAATTATCAATGCAAGTTGTATTGGATGTAGTAATGGGAGCATTACTGTCTATACAAGTGGAGGCAGCTCGCCATATCAATATTCAAAAAATGGAGGTAGTTTTCAATCACCTAATGTCTTTTCAGGTTTATCTGCTGGAACTTACTCCATTCAGGTTAAGGATGCAAATTCTTGCACAAGCACAACGCAATTTGTTACTATTTTGCAACCCCCTGTAGTTACCTCTATTAGTCCAACTGTACATAACATTGATGCTTGTACAAATATAACATTTTCTGCAACCGTGTCTAATAGCCCAACATCATACGTTTGGACTTTCCAAGGCGGAACTCCATATACTGTATTAACAGCGAATGGATCAAACCCCACAATTGTTTTCAATAATCCAGGTTCATATTCTGTTAGTTTAGTAGCCTCCAACAGTGCCGGTTCAAGTACATTATTTTCTTCTGGTAACAATTACATTACTGTACGCCCTACAGTTTGTGCTCAGGCGCCACCTCCCTACAATTATGTAATTCAAAAAAGCTATCCCAGCAAACAGGCTGCTGAACCTGTTGATATTGCTACAGGTTCCTATCAATATACACATGCAGATTTCAGGCTGCCTGCAGTTAATACTTCTCTTGATTTCACCCGTTATTACAGCACGGTCAATGCTTCAATAAATAGTGCATTGGGGTACGGATGGTCGCACAGCTACGATTTTTCTGTTACCAACCAGGCAGATACCGCATGGAGCGTACATTATGGTGATGGTCATAGCAGCGTATTTATACCATTATACAGCGGGAATGGAACTTCATTTGCCTTGTATGGTGGCACTTACGAGACGCTTTATAAAGACCCTGTAAGCAGCCTTTACACTTTAACCTTTAAGACTGGGGAGGTTTATCTTTTCAATTCAAATAGTAAACTCGCATCTATAGTTGACCTGGATGGGAACACAACAATGTTAAACTACTCCGGTAACAACCTGGCATCAATTGTTGCCCCAGGAGGAAGAACTTTAACCCTGTCTTATAACGGATCATTAATAAGTGCTGTCACTGATCCGATAGGCAGAACAGACAGTTTTAGTTATGACGTGGGCGGGAACTTGTACCATGTAAAAGATGCCAACTACGGAACAACGATATTTTATTATAACAGTCTGCACCTGGTAACGAAAATACTGACACCTATGCAGGATACTTTGATTAGTAATACCTATGATGCACAAAACAGGGTAATTGTTCAAAAAGACGCGCTAAATCAACCAACCTACTTTTCATATACTTCCAC
>CAIYVS010000734.1 GCA_903929655.1 uncultured Bacteroidota bacterium
AAAATATATTATGAATGTTGACGATCAATTTATGTATCCAGACAAATTTGCCACTAAGCAAATTGCCATGCGACATTATGTCAGTGATATCAGACATAAGTTTTGGCAGAATGTTGGCTCACCCAGAAATCTTCTTGCAAACTTTGGCAAAGATTCGCAAATAATCTTGAGCAAGATATTCGTAAGATAACTCTTTTTGAAGATTAGTACGATCATATCGTAATGGATTTCCAGAAAATTTAGCTGTTAGTATAGAATTAATAACCATACTCATTGTCTCAATGTCTGTTGGTTGTACTAACCAAGTACCTGACTTATCTAATAAATAATTCCAATTTTCACCTTTAGGTACTGCCGCTAGAATAGGACGATCAGTATTGAGATATTCGTAGGTTTTACATGAAATTCTACCGCCTTCTGAACCATCAGGACGATCAGGTAATGTTATAAATAATAAATCAGCTTGTCTAGATAACTTTACAACTTCAGAGTGAGGGAAAGGAGCGAACACTGATACTATGTTTGACAGACCATGTAATTCTAAAACTTGTTGAACTATAGATTCTGAACTTCTATTGCCATATATCTTGATTTTAATTTTATCTTTAAAATTAGGGTTTTGAGAAATTACTTGTAGAACAGCTTTTCCAATAAATACTGGACTAGACGTACGATAATCTATTTCTGCTATCTTATAAACACCAATCTCCATACAAAACCTGTAAATTTTTTTGATTAAGCTAATTTTCTCATTAGGATTATTAAACCAATACCAGCCATTCATACCGCCTGTATAGACAATTTCAAATATTTCTTCATTAGTTATTTCTTCAACAGGTAATGTGAAGTCTAGTATTTCAGCGCCACAGCGAATTAAGTGAAATTTTGAATGCTGAGAGTGAGGTTGATTATTTTTTGCTAGTTCTAGGTTGAATTGAGAAACATAAACTATTGCGTCAGATTGACACACATAAAGCTTTTCTAAGCATAAGTCCAAATAATAGTGTAGACGACTAGGAGATGAAGGATGCATATCAGTACAACTGATTGAATCGTCCAAGCTAAGGACTAGAGGTAAGCCTGTCAGCCACTTCAATGAAATTCCTATCAAAGAAGATGAATATGGCATCATAAATACAAAGATCACATCAGGCTTGTGCTCTTTAATTAATTGATATCCTCTTAATAACGCAGGTAAAACCCAGAAGACAGCCTTATCAGGCCAAATAAAAAAATCGGTAAACTTTTTAAGCTTTAATTTGTTTAAGAAATTAATTAGCCTGACTGGATAGACATCTTTAACAATTTGGACATTAGTTTCTTGGTTTAAAAATGCATTCTCTGTACTAGTTAATGCGATTACTTGCCAATTTTTCTGAAACTGTTCTAATAATTTTTTAACTCTATTAGTAAGTGGGTTAATCTTAGGAGGAAAAACATGAGAGATACACAAAATTTTCCCAGTATTTTGAGATTGTGTACTATTTAGATTGTTCATGATACTGCTGTTT
The DNA here is from genome assembly GCA_903929655.1 of uncultured Bacteroidota bacterium. Classification (GTDB taxonomy): domain Bacteria; phylum Bacteroidota; class Bacteroidia; order Chitinophagales; family Chitinophagaceae; genus JABDGU01. The sequence continues at coordinate 1,512 of CAIYVS010000734.1, forward strand.
TTAACTTCAAATATTTTTTCAATTGCAACCCAACTGTTTTAATTCTCAAATAATGCGTTTCTGAAGATAAATCATAGATACTTACTATATCAAATTTCTAATTGCGTTCATATAGATTT
>CAIYVS010000735.1 GCA_903929655.1 uncultured Bacteroidota bacterium
ACATGCTAGGATGCGGAAGTACCGGGCGAAACTTTCTAAAACCTCAAAACTGGCTTCAGAACTTTCTTTCAAGAACTTTTTGGAACTAATCAGAACTATTTGAAACTACCCCTCTGGCGCACTCGACAGGAAACGAGGTGAGGGTATAACTATTTGTTTCAAATAGCAATTAGTCTTTATCAAAATTCCTGATTACCCTTATGATACCCCCACTATAAAAACATGTCAATCTAACGATAACAAAACCCTATTTTTTCTTCCAGATTTCTTTCCATTGTTTAAACTCGGCAGGTCTTACCTTGTAACGGGCAAAATTTCCTTCGTGCAAAGCCATAAGTTCGGATTCAACCGCCTCAATGAATTTTGCTTGGTCAGCATCTGGCAATTGTTTTGATCGGGATTCAATTCTTGCAGAGGCTTTTTTCGGTGGAATAGCGTTAGAAACAATTTCAGCAATAAGTTCACGGATTTGTTCCCTATACTTTAGCCGAAAAGGATCAGGTTCTCCGAGCGATTGACGGATTACGGCGTAACGAGCTGCGGAACGTTCATATGCCCATAAGAACACGTCTTTCAATAGTTCAATCCTGTTGAATTCATATATCCCTATCATGCCCTGAATATAAAGATCATTCGGCACATCAATAAATGACAAAGGAGCCAGATTGTGACGGTTCAAAGGTATATTAGCCGCAAGGCGGGAAACCCGCTTGTTGACATCATCAAATGGTTGCAGATAAGGCAAATGCACCATGATAAAAAACGCCTGCTCAAATGGGTCTTTTATTTGTTCAGCCTTGTTCAATATCAGGCTAAACATTTCATCTATTTGTTGCGGTATGGCAATCGGTGTATAAACGGATTGGTTAATGCCAACACCAAACGTGCGTAACCTTCCCGAAGCCGCAGGGTCAGGCAGCAAGTTGTTAGATAAAAGAGCATGGAGGTTTAATATTGTATATCGGTTAAATCCAATATCGTCTGCCGCCTGAACAATAAATTCAATGGCATCCTTATGATTCAATATCATCTGTGCTTCTGATGCTGATTTATTATCCGCAGCTTCGCCATGAGAAATAAGGCGTTCTGTATCAAGCAGCGAATATGTATTACCCTCAAGACGGCTGGAATTCCAAGATAAATCTATTAACAGGCGATTCAATATTTCTTTGGCGTAAGTTCCTGCTGGCTGGTCAATTCCTATGGTTTTACCTATTTCCACCAGTTTTTTCATTTCTCCCTTTGTCAGATAACTATCAATATTAGGGCGATATAATTCCAGAAATTCACGCTTATACCCTATCGGCTTGCGTTGTCGCATCGGGCGCGAGACCATAGCAAGTATTTCTTTGCCTTTGCTACTTAAAGGCAGCAAATCTTTATTTAGCTGAACTTCGCCAGCACTATCAGCTATATCCGTAGAAATAAAATGATAAACCCTGCTGCGTGCATTACCGGATATCTTTACATATCCCTGCTTCTGCAATTGCGCCAGTCGCCTTTGCAGAGTGCGCAGTTCAATTTTAAGACCTGTTGCTGCACTTATAGTTTCAATTGAAACCCCATCCTTTAATTGTTGAAGGGTTTGTTTGATTGTTTCAAGTTCCCGCTCAATATTTTGTTTACTAATATTCATTTCATTATCACGACATTTAAATCAAGTATTGCGACAATTATACGCTTTAATTGTCGCGAAATCAAGTATTGCGACATTTAAATTAGTATTGCGACATTTAAGTGGATTTAAAACGACTAAAACAATCTATAGTAAATTATGGCAATGCCAAAACTAAAGCGTTGCTGGCTCCGTTAGTAAAATAATATCTAAAACCCAATCACCGCCTCCAAAGCCTCATCCGTGTCTTTATGTATAAAATTGGACTGATATCCTATAGTGGTCTTAATATCAGTATGCCGATAAAGTTTCTGTAACATCTGCACCGGAATCCTGTCACCGGAGATATTCCCAAAGGTATGCCGGGCAATATGCATAGTAAGCGGCTTCCTTATTTTAGCTGCTGGCGCAACTTCCGTCCTGAGCAGCCTGTCAGTCATATTTATTTTTGATTTGATCTTCTTTTCCGTATCAAAATTGTCGGTTATATCCGCATACCTTATATCAGGAAATACGAGGTCACTATCTTCTGCCTTCATATCTTCATATTGCTTAAGAATATTCGAAGCCTTTTCTGAAACCTTCAGGGAATCCGTTTTGTTATTCTTCCCCATAGTATAATAAAGCCTGTTATCATGAAAATCCTGCCACTTTAACCTCAGTACGTCAGAAACACGCATTCCAGCAAAATAGAACGATATGAGCCAGAGATTTTTTGCATGGTTGGCATTACCGCTTAATTCCGTTTCCTCAATAGCTTTCACCTCATCGGCAGTCAAACCCAACTTTTTGGAATCAGGAAATTTTATCTTGAGTTTTCCTTTGCCAAAAGGATAAAATTTCGGGTCGCAAGCCCCTTCCTTTATTGCATGGCTGAAAACACACCTTACCGTAACCCAGTAATTAATTGCGGTGCGCTCTGACACTTTGCGTTTTGAGATCAGATGCGCTTTAAAACGCTCCAGCACCGGAATAGTCAAATCGGCAAAGGCAATATCATGTTTAAGAAATTCCTTCAGACCCGCTACGTTAGATTTTTCACTGTTCCACCTGTTATACTTTCCAGCTTCCTTCAAACTTGTTATGTATGAATCTGCCTGTGAAAAAACCGTTTCACTGGTTTTAGGTTTTATTTTCTGCGATACTGCTTTAGCGGATATATGCGGCTTGGTCGTCTCTAGTTCAAGAGAACTATTGTTAGCCCCAGCTAATCTCGTAACCAGAAAATTATTAAGCCGCGCGGAATTAGGATGCGATTTTCTTACTCTTTGATTATCCTTATCCCAATCCTTTTCATGAAGGTGCTGACCAAGATGAATAAATGACGTTTTTCTATCCTTAGTTATGCGGATAGCCAAAGGATAAGTGCCGTCTTTATTCTGTTTTTTGCGCAGAACAATCTTAATTGAAGACATAATTTGGTGAGATTTACAGTCGCAAGATACGTAATCTAGTTATTACATGGTACAACATAGGTACAACATTTTGCGCTTTTTCCCACTTTTATACGAAACAATAAAAACAAAGAATGCAGTAAAATAAGCTATTTCAGCCCGAATGAGCTTGTATCAAATCGCAAATTGGAAAACTCAAAATCTGGTTATCGCAAGGTAGTGCAGGTTCGATTCCTGTTCGGGGCACATAAAGCGTTATCGAAGCTTTCAAAAGCCTGCAAATCCTTGATTTGCGGGCTTTTTGTTTTAGTCAACTAATCAAAATTTTCAAAAACAATCAAAATCAGGTTGCGTCATTCGTAGCGTCTAATTATTTAAAAAAAAGACGCACGAATTTTGATTTAACTTATTGATTATCAAGACGTTCATAAGGTGAACATCTTGTTTCAGAAGCATAGTATTTCCAACTTTATTAATCATTTAAAAATGAATCATTATGTTGGAAAACAGCTTCGGGTTATTCTTCTTTTTGAAGCAACCCAAAAATCAAGAAAGTAGTGTAAGATATGTTTATCTGCGGATAACAGTCGATGGAATCTCAAAGGAATTATCTACTAAACGGTTATGGCAACCTGACAGATGGAATCAGTCTTCAGGAAGGGCTGTTGGTACAAAGGAAGATTGCAAAAGCCTTAATACCTATCTGGATTTATTATGTGCTAAGGTTTACCAGGCAAAAGTTTCATTATTAGATCAAAATAGGCCTATAAATGCGCAAACATTAAAAAATGTAATTACCGGTCAAGGTGATGAAAAAAGGATGTTGCTTGAGATCTTCACGCAATATAACAAGCAAATAGAGGCACTGGTCGGGAAAGATTTTGCATATAGAACTTTACAGCGTTACAGAACCACCTATGATCACACTAAAGCCTTTATCAAATGGAAATATAACACTGAGGATTTAGAAATAAATGATCTAAACTATGAGTTTGCTTCAGAGTATGGGTTCTGGCTAAAGACCATTAAAAATTGCGGGCATAATTCAGCAATGAAATATATTA
>CAIYVS010000736.1 GCA_903929655.1 uncultured Bacteroidota bacterium
ACTCCCGGTTCTGCAATCACCATGCTGCATTGTTAAATGAGGGTAAATATTCTGAGGTATTAAATAATGCATTCCTTAGGGGTGCTAAAATGATGTTTATGAGAAAAATGTACAATTCCGGTTTGAGGCAAGTGCTTGCTTTGTTGCTTGTTTTGATTGCAATATGTAGTGCCCAAAGAGGCATGGCTCAGACCACGCTTTCCCAGGGAGACATGTCGATAGTAGCAGTGAACGCCGCTGCCCCGGCGAATTACCAGTTATCGTTTGTATGCTGGGTAAATATCAGCTCGGGTACTACGATCAAGTTTACCTCTAATACTTTCCTGAGCAGCAGCTCATCCACGACCAGCAACAATGCAGACGCACAAGGGAATGGAATAAGCTGGACGGCCAGCAGTAGCATCAGCGCGGGAACAGTGATAAACTTAACTGCCACCTCATCCTCGGCCTGGGCGTCCACCGATGGTTCAATAACATACCTGGCCAGCGGCAGCGGGGGTAACGGAGGCACTTTTGCATTAGGTAATGCGGGCAAATGCGTATTTGCCTACCAGGGTTCCGATTATAGTGCAAGTGCTAACCCCGCTACATTTCAGGGTACTATATTATACGGGGTTTATATACCGGGAAGCAGTACAACCACCAGTGGATTGTGGGCGACGAGCGGTACTAACTTCCTCGCATACAGTTACCTGCCTTCGGACCTGACCCATTCGATTAACGGTTTTGCGTACGGCGCCACAGGAACGGGCGTGAGAGGCGCCGCTTATAACGGGACCACGAATTTTTCCTCCTCGACTTTAGCAGCAGCGAAAGCCGCGGTGAACAACGCGTCTAATTGGGGAAGTATCTGCACTGCGAACACGAGCTGCTCCATAACGATACCGGGTAATTTTACATTGCCATCATCCAATACTGCGCCCACCTTTACCAATAGCAGCCCGCAGACATTAACGGTGTGTGAGAATGCCAATGCAACTTCTATTAACACTTTACTGACAGTAAGCGATGTGGATGCTAGCCAGACAGAAACGTGGAGTGTTACTACTTCGCCTACGCATGGTACTTTGGGTGGGTTTAATGCCACTGCATCATCGGGCAGTACTTCTATTACGCCTACAGGTTTAACTTATACGCCTACGAATGGTTATAGCGGAAGTGACCAATTTATTATACAGGTGAGTGATGGTACAGCCACTGCGAGCATGACGGTGAATGTGACCGTGAACGGATTACCAACCATTACACTGGGCAGCAATCCAAGTGTTTGTAATGGTACTACGAGTGCCAACCTTACTTACAGTGCTACTACTAATAGTCCTAACCGATATAATATTGCATGGAGTGCAGGCGGTATCATTGCCGGCTTTGCAAATGTTACTAGTTTTACTACCAGTTTGCCAGCCAGCCCGATAAGTATAACTGTTCCAAGTAATCCCGGAGCAGGATCTTATACAGGTACCTTAACTGTAGAGAATACTACTACCGGTTGTGTCAGCTCGAATGTGACCATGGGAGTGACAGTGAATGCATTGCCTACCATAACACTGGGCTCTAACCCAAGTGTATGTAATGGTACTACAAGCGCCAACTTAACATACAGCGCAACAACGAGCAGCCCCAACAAATATAATATAGCCTGGAGTGCAGGCGCTATCATAGCCGGTTTTACAAACGTAAGCGGTTTTACGACCAGTTTACCGGCCAGCCCGATAAGTTTAACTGTTCCGAGTAACCCCGGAGCGGGATCTTATACAGGTACATTAACAGTGGAGAATAGTACAACAGGATGTTCATCCACGGGGAGTACGATGGGTGTAACAGTGAATGCTTTGCCAACAATTACATTGGGTAGCAACCCGAGTGTGTGTAATGGTACTACAAGCGCGAATCTTACTTATTCTGCTACTACCAGCAGCCCTAACCAATATAGTATAGCATGGAGTGCAGGCGGTATCATAGCGGGATTCACCAATGTGAGCACGACCAGTTTGCCTGCGAGCCCTGTGTCATTAACTGTGCCAAGTAATCCTGGTGCAGGTTCTTATACCGGTACCTTGACGGTTACTAATAGTACAACGGGTTGTTCATCTACAGGCAGCACAATGGGTGTGACGGTGAATGCTTTGCCGACCATAACATTGGGCAGTAACCCAAGTGTATGTAATGGTACTACGAGCGCCAACTTAACTTATTCAGCTACTACGAGTAGCCCTGATCAATATAGCATAGCCTGGAGTGCGGGCGGTATCATAGCGGGTTTCACGAATGTCAGTACGACGAGTTTACCTGCGAGTCCGGTATCATTAACTGTTCCAAGTAACCCCGGCGCAGGATCTTATACGGGAACTTTAACTGTAACTAACAGTACCACTGGTTGTTCGTCAACGGGCAGCACAATGGGTGTAACTGTGAATGCGCAGCCAAGTATCACATTGGGCAGTAGCCCGAGTGTATGCTCAGGCACTACGAGTGCGAACTTACCGTACTCTGCAACTACCGGGTCGCCCACTACTTATAGTATAGCATGGAGCGCGGCCGCAACAACAGCAGGTTTCACTACTGTTTCTAATACATCATTGGCAGCAAGCCCTATAGCCATAACTGTGCCGGGCGCTGCGGCTTCTGCAGCGTATAGTGGCACACTAACTGTAAATAACGGTACCTGTACGAGTACCAATAATGCATTTACTGTTACGGTGAATGCGCTGCCTACTATTACGCTTGGCTCTAACCCGGCTGTATGTACAGGTACTACGAGCGCCAACCTTACTTATTCGGCCACAACGCAAACGCCTACTAATTATAGCATAACGTGGAGTGCGGCTGCGACTACTGCAGGCTTTACGAATGTGGGCAGTACTTCGCTTCCTGCAAGCCCGATTACATTGACTGTGCCGGGTGCAGGCACTCCTGCCACTTACAGTGGTACGATAACTGTTACCAATGGTAATTCCTGCAGCAGCACTGGAACTGCATTTTCAACAACGATCCAATCTAATCCTTCTATATCCGTAAACCCGATTGATCACACGATATGTGCAGGCGCCAGCACGACTACCTTTACGGTTACAGCTGCGGGTACGGGTATTACTTACCAATGGCAAGTGAGTACGAACGGCGGCAGCACTTATACGAATTTGACCAATACGGGCATTTATACAGGCTCAACAACAGCTACTCTGACACTGACCCAGGCGACGGTTGCCGTGACCGGCAATATGTACCAGGTAGTGGTGACGGGTACTTGCGGATCGCCAGCGACCAGTACGGCTGCGACACTGACAGTAACAGCGCCACCTACGGTTACAGGGGTGAGCCCAATGACAGCAGGGCCAACGGCGACTGTTACCATAAGCGGTACGGGCTTTAATACTACTTCATCTAATGATATCGTTTTCTTTGGTTCTACACAGGCTACAGTAAATACGGCTTCTACTACTTCATTGAGCGTATCGGCACCTAATGGTGGCACTTATGATCGCATTTCGATCTCGAACTTGGGATGTAAACTGATGGGATTTGCGCAGTATTCTTTCCTGCCAAATTTCACAGGTTCTTCAACAACGCCATCGTTTGCTGCCTATACCAATACAACCGCAGGCACCAATCCTTTTGATATCGCCACAGCAGATTTTGATGGTGATGGTAAACCGGATATTGCCGTGACGAACGGACAGGGAGGAAACTGGACGGTATTCCGTAATACGAGTACAACCGGTAGCATCACTTATGCCAGCGGAACAACTTTTACTGAAGGCCCAAGCGGACAGTCTATTTATGGTATTACCGTAGGTGATCTGAACCGTGATGGTAAGCCGGATATTATTGTTGCCGACCGTGACTCCAGCAAAATAGATGTATATATTAATACTAGTAGTGGGGCGGGCTCTATTACATTTGCCACGAGGGTGAAATATTCGGTTACGCACCCATGGCAGGTAAGAGTTGCCGACCTGGATGGAGATGGTAGGCCCGATATAATAGTAGCGGGTGATGACCAGCAGAAATTTTCTTATTTCCGTAATATATATAATGGCTCTTCTGCGTTTAATTCAACTTCTTTTGCCACCAAGGTGGATGTGAGTGTGCCGAGCAGCCAGTTCCTGGATGCCCTTGCAATAGGTGATATAGATGGTGATGGAAAGATGGATGTGGTGGTAGGAGCGCAAACTACCAATGTTGATAACTTACAGGTATTTCGTAATACCAGCAGCGGCCCGGGTTCTATATCATTTGCTTCGGCGGTAACCTCTAGTGCAGCCCAATATATTTATTACATAGCCATCGGTGATCTTGATGGTGATGGCAAGGCTGATATTGTGGCAGGAAACAACGGTGCCAGCTATGTGACTGTATTACCTAATACCAGTACGAGCGGTTCTATATCATTTGGTACAGCCCAGCAATTGTCTTGTAATGGCGGTGGTTATGGTGTATGCCTGGCTGATTTTACAGGGCACGGGAAACCGGATATTGCCTATTCGAATTCAGATGGAAGCAGTACCAACGTGATCTCTATATTCCGTAATACTTCTACTGTAAATAATATATCATTCTCTTCCAATACAGATTTCGCAAGCGCCAGCTCCCAGGTTTGGGGCGTGGTTGGGGTGGATATGGACGGGGATGGCAAGCCGGATATAATGGCACCGAATTACCAGAGTACTAATTTTGCATCGTACCTGAATACGATGACGACTATCACCAACCCTACTTTTACCAATAGCAGCCCGCAGACATTAAGCGTGTGCCAGAACGCAAGTGCTACTTCTATTAATAGTTTATTGACCGTAAGCGATGCCCAGGGTAGCAAAACTGATACCTGGACTGTAAATACAGCACCTACTCATGGTACATTAGGCGGCTTTAATGCAACACAGGCTTCTGGAAGTACCAGCATCAGCCCTACGGGTTTGACATATACTCCTACGAATGGTTATAGCGGCACGGACCAATTTATCATACAGGTAAGCGATGGGACAACACCAGCTACCATGACCGTGAATGTGAATGTGAACGGTTTGCCTACTATAACTTTAGGGAGCAACCCAAGTGTATGTAATGGCACTACAAGTGCTAACTTAACTTACAGCGCTACAACAAACACCCCTAACCAATATAATATAGCATGGAGTGCAGGTGCGATCATTGCCGGATTCAGCAATGTGGGTACCACAAGTTTACCTGCCAGCCCTGTATCCTTAAGTGTTCCGGGCAATCCGGGTGCGGGTTCTTATACCGGCACTTTGACAGTAACTAACAGTACAACTGGTTGTTCATCCACAGGCAGCACGATGGGTGTAACTGTAAATGCTTTACCAACTATTACATTAGGCAGCAACCCAAGTGTATGTAACGGTACTACAAGTGCTAACCTTACATACAGTGCTACTACGAGCAGCCCTAATCAATATAGCATAGCCTGGAGTGCGGGGGCTATCATTGCGGGATTCAGCAATGTGGCTACGACCAGTTTACCTGCCAGTCCCGTATCATTAACTGTTCCAAGTAACCCCGGAGCAGGTTCTTACACCGGCACCTTGACAGTAACTAACAGTACCACAGGTTGTTCATCTACAGGCAGCACGATGGGTGTAACAGTA
>CAIYVS010000737.1 GCA_903929655.1 uncultured Bacteroidota bacterium
CGGGACTGGAGCTTGAAAAATTGAAACTTGGTGAGGTTTGTGAAATTTACAAGCTTGACCAAAAGGCGATTATCGATGATCTTAAGAAATTAAAATAGCATTTAGTCTCTCTTTGCCAAGTTGCTAAATTTGCCTCAAAAGTATTAGGGTTAATTAACCGTAATGTTAACTGTACATTACCTAAATGTTAAGAATTGTAAAAAGAAACCCCCACAGCTCATATGCATGAGTGTGAGGGCATTAAATTTGAGTACAACAGTTACAGCTGCCGTACCCCTTACGCAAACCAAGTGATGTACCCACCTGATCCGCTTGTCTAATTTCTATATCAAAATTCAATAATTGTCAAACTGCTTGACTGGGTAAAACCCTTACCAGTAAAGCAATCCGATATACACACCACATTTTCTTCTTGCAAATCCAACTCGAAATAATCTCTCTTTATCCTTTTGTTGAAACACAATTGCGCAAAAGTATTTACTCTTTTGGATACTACAAACAATTGGGATGAAATTTAGTGTAAAATTATATTGGTGTGCTTCGCACCGTATAATGACTGCACATACCGCTCCACTCAATGTACAGCCCACCCTGCACGGTAAAAAGGTGTGATCCTTCCTTGCTCCGCATAAAATGCGCCAAGCCAAACACCACATGCACAAATGATGACTTTTCAAAGGATCGTGCAAGAGCTGTTTGCCCTTCGCCAAAGTCTCCCTGCCGGGAAACGTTTGACTGTGGGTGCATAGCTTGGCACATTTGTATGCAGTTCGCTGTGGAAGTCTCACCGCAGCCTTTCCTGTCCTACAAAACCAGTGCGCCGTATTCCGTTCCAGGTATTCACTCCATCCCGCTTACTCATTTTGCAGTCCACCGGCTGCCTCGTTTGTGCTCGCCTGCGCATCTCGCAAGACAAGTGTTTGTCATGGTTTTTGATGCAAAAAACACACGCCAAACATATCTGCCCTTCGCTTTCCTTGAAAGCTTTATAGTTCAGATCTTGCTCGTACTCGCAGAGGCGAGCGGCACAGTGACCGCAATTGCATTGCAGCCACTTTTGCTGTGTGGTTCAAGACTGCTTTACAGCTAAGCTGCCTTCCGAAGGTGACATTTTTAATGCAAAGCGAGATGGACGCACCCAATGGTTATTAATAATGGAACATGGAAACGATCAATTTTTCTTTCTATAAATAAAAATGTAAATTTATAGAGCGCAGAATCTTTTAAATTATATCCTATGAAGAATATACTATTACATGTAGCTATACTTTTTGCTTTTCTACCTGTCAAAGCTCAAAACATCAAACACCCATCAGTTATTTGCGTTAACAATGAGCAAAAATTAGTTTTAAGGCAATCCGGGCCCCATACATCTTCACATTTATTGCAGAAAGGAATGAATGCTAAAACAACAAATGGAGGTTCGCGCTGGTATAATTACCCTGACTATATAAATTTAGTTGGGTTACTAATTGATTCTTACCCTACCTATTTTTGGCATAGGGATAATTCATTATGGGCATATGGTGCACCATCAACATTTTATGATACGGGACACGTTGTATCACTGGGTATGGTCTTAGATCCATTTGCAAGTGGATTTAATGATACCAATTATTATAATGGTATCATAGGCATAAGCTCCGGCGATTCTTATGTATTTGATTCTGTAGCTGTTTATGGACTTTATCCAAGACCCAAACCAAATGTAACAGACACTTTGCGGTTTTCATTTTTTTACGGCAACGGCTCATCTTCAAGTAATATTTTCACCAAATATTTAACCTACGATAGCAGCACCCAAGACTTGTTTTCTGATTACAGTTTGTCGAATACAGATACTCTTTTTACTGTTTCAGTTAAAGAAGATAGTATGTTGCAACTTGCAGCCTCTGTAAGTGCCGGGCCAACAATAATTACACAGGATTTTATTCTTGACAGTTCTGTAGTTGGCGATACTTTGTCCGACGGTACAAGTTATTTCCAAGTTAAAATTCCTGGTTCTGGCATAAATATTCCTGCCGGTAACTGGGTAGGCTGTACTTATACTTTTATTTCGGGAGATGCATCCTTTGTGCCATTGGATACTGTATGGCTAGATAACAATAACAATAACAGTTTTGCCACTAATCAATACAAGTACAATGTCTTTAGGCCTATAACTGTATGTCATGGTGTATTATATCCCGCATTTTTTCCAAATTATTATCCCCCTATAGTTGATGCCAATACAGGTTTATTTGAGATACAACCTAACGATACATGGCCACATGAATACACTTCAACATATCTGCTTACTTCGGGACCAGGTGTTGCTTCTATTTTGCAATACCCGAGTATGGATTTCCATTTAAGTTGCATGGGTTGTTCTATATTATCCCGACACGGTCAGTCCTCCACAACAAATGTAAATATGGTGACTACTATTAGAGGTTACCCTAGCCCAGCAAGGGATGCGTTATATGTTAGCTTTAATTTGAACCAGGCAAGTAATGTCAATATTTCAATATCAGATTTACTTGGAAGGAAACTGATTTCAAATAATGTGGAAAATGTTGTTAGTGGTAGTGTGAAATTTGACATCTCCAGCTTAGCTAATGGTATATACCTCTATACCCTGAATGCAAACGGTACGCAAAGAACAGAACGGTTTATAATAGAGCATTAAAATATCATTTTATGTAATCCAATGCTACTTCAAATCATTTGCATTATTCCTTCACTACTTTTTTTACTTCCATATTCCCGTTTTCATCTATCACGTGCAGAAAATAAACCCCTTTAGCAAAGTCTATTGTGGAAATGATTGTTTTATCTTGATGGAGTGTACTTATATTGTAATTGTCCAAGAAGATTGTAAATATTTATTGTCATTCCGTTTTCTCCGCTTTCTACCACTAATTCATTTTGCACAGGATTCGGATATA
>CAIYVS010000738.1 GCA_903929655.1 uncultured Bacteroidota bacterium
AATTTATATTGATAAATATATTAACTTAGCTAATCATAACCACTAATTTTAAATATCATAAAAATGAAAAAAGTAATTTTAGCACTTAGCCTATTGGCCACTACAAGTGTCATCTCTTTAGCTCAAAATAAAACAACTTCAGCACCTGCTCCCGCAGTTCAACAGCCATTGATTGGCCGTGAGCAATTGCAGGAGACAGCAAAGGTTACCGCTCAAAAAGAGGTTGACAGGCTTGAAAAACCACTTCAGCTTACTGATAACCAAAAACAGGCTGTTTATGGTATTACTATGAAATGGTCTATGGTTGGTCAACAGGGCAATATGAGCAAACAGAAAGTTCAGGAAATGAAGGAAGACCAACTGAAGCATGCACTTACTCCTGAGCAATATGCCAAGTATAAAACAATGAACAGTACTAAATAATACTGATAATATTATATTTACTACAGTCCTGTTTATACAGGGCTGTAGCTATTTTGTATAGCCAAGATCTTGTATCAGTTGTACGGGCAGTTTGGGTAATAAATTTCTTGGTAAAAGAAAAGAAGTTAATTCTGCAATTTCTTTAAAAACATAATGACTGTCTGCTGCAGACCGCAAATATTCGGCCCCGCTGCTTCCGCCGGTTCCTACGCGTTTCCCGATAGTGCGTTGTACCATGTGTACATGCCTATGGCGCCACATAGCCAGCATCTCGTCAATTTCTAAAAGTGTGTTGAGCAATTCGTATGGCAGGTGCATCAGCGGATAATCCCTGTAAAGCATAATGAATAATGCATTCCTGTTGGCATCGGCGCTAAAACGGCGTTCAGCGGGATATTGATCATCATTGACAAATAATTTATCAAATACCGAAAGATTGTGTTGCTCTACATCGGAAAGGCTGTTAGCATATGCTTTGCGGTATTTTTTCCAGAACAAGCTATCTTCTGTTTCCTCATCCCAATAGCTTTTGTTTTTAATAAAGGGCATGCGTTCAAGCCATGTGTTGATCAGCACTAACAAAGATTTTTGCGACTCGGCATCCTTTACCCTTTCAACATCCTCCGGCTTTAGCTGCGATAAATAGTAGCTTTTTCCAAAACGATCCTCATAGGCCAGGCCAAGAGTAGCTTCTATCATCTTGAACTGAATACTCTGAAAACCAGATGCAGGTCTTAACAGGTCACGGAAATCAAGGAAATCAAGTGGTGTCATTGTCTCCAGTATTCCCATTTGATTTACAGCAACTTCTAAAATGCTGCAAATTCTTTTCAGGCGATGAACTGAGTTGTATATATCAGGTGCGTTATTCTGGATGTTAGGTTGTTTAAAGATATCACATACAATATGTAATTCGTGTAATATCTGTTTAAACCACAACTCATACGTTTGATGAATGACGATAAAAAGCATCTCATCGTCTGCGCGAACGCCTTCTTTTTTACTTTCGGGATTTTGTGCGTTAAGTATTTTATCTAACTGCAGGTACTCGCTATAATATACAGGGTTACGATCTTTTTTTTCCATCGGGTTAAATTACTAAATGTTACTATAAAGAAATCTTTAAAATTAAATGTACTTAAATTGAAAATGAATAAATCAAAGAAAGTTTTTAATTACCAATAGCGATGATACACCAATTATCAGCCAAAGTAAAACACCTTGTAAAATAGGCTTAAAACCAACACTTTTGATATTTTTTATCGACAAACCCGAACCAATTAAAAAGAGCGTAACTACAAGGCCTTTTTTCCCAAACATATACAGGAGTTCATAGGGGGTGTGACCTGATAATTGATAAGTAATAGGGAAGTAGGTATTAATTATTATGGCAAGGATAAACAGAAAAATAAAATAGGGTATTTTAATTTTCAGATTGCTCTCAATATGTTTTTTTTTCTGAAAATATGCGGTGGCCAGTGATATGGGTATTATCCACAGCGCTCTTTCTAATTTAATAGTGGTCGCAATTTGTAATGCATTTGCACTGTATTGCTTTGCTGCTCCGACCACAGAACTTGTGTCATGTATGGCAATGGCGCACCAGGTACCAAATTGTACATCATTAAACCCCAGCCAATGACCCAGGGTGGGAAATATGAAAAGTGCCACCGAATTAAGAATAAAAATGGTTCCCAATGCCACGCTCATTTGTTGCTCATTTGCCCTTACTAGCGGGGCAACAGCAGCAATGGCACTACCTCCGCATATTGCAGTGCCATTTGAGATAAGGAAGGAGATGGTATTATCAATTTTCAATTTTTTGCCAATAAAATAGCCGCAAGCCAATGTAACCGCAATAGTAGAAATCGTAAACACAAAGCCGCTGGCTCCGGCTTCAAGTGCATGCTGCAGGTTTACATTAAATCCCAGGCATACTATGGAAACCTGGAGTAAGATGGTAGTCGCTTTTTTATTATATTTAATAAAAGGATTGCCAATAAGCAAGGCTATTATAATACCGCTAAGTAAGGCAATTGGAGGCTCTATAGAGAAAACGATGCAGGAAATAAGGATAAGTACAAAGATTATTTGTCGTACTCGCTCGGGAATATGTATGAAAATATTGTCCATTAATAAAAAATGATGCCCGAAAGCTAAATAAAATTTCCGGTATTAATTATATTGTATGGCTTTTAATGTGGTATGATGATTTTAGTAAACTATTTTTGGCAATAAATGATTGTTATGAAGAGTAAATATCTTCCGGAAATATCCCTGAAAATACTTGAAGAAAAGAAGACGTCAAACGATTACCAGGGGCTATTTGATTTACTAACTGAGCCCTTACACGAAGAGTTATATAAAAGACAAACTTTTGATTTCCTGGATGACTTATCTGAAGGGCAACAATTATTTATCAGCTATGATTATATCAGGAACCAGGTAATGCAAGGTGGGTTTATACAATTTATAGAAAATGGGTATATAGGATTGTTGCCCTCCATGCCGGAATGGTTAAATAAAACAGGTGCACCGGAGATGGCGAAAGTAATTGATGATGTACTGAAAGTTTATGTACTGAACCGGGAACTGATGGATAAGAAAAACACATTGGAGGAATTTGCCAGTTTGTATACAGAGCTAAAGGAGTTTGAGATAATAGATGAACGTTTTTTTGAGCTGAATGAGCCAACAGTAAAGAATATGGTGGACAATGCGCTCCTGCATTTGGATGACTATGCAACAGTAAAATAAAGACAGCCGGCTATTTATAGTAGCCAGCTGCAAATGTGATTAAGTATTTTATTATTGTTTAATGAGGTTTCCGGTAAACAGGTTGGTGCCGGCAAGTATCCTATAGTAGTAAAAACCAACAGGCAGGCCCAATGTAGTAAGATTGTTTATACCAACAGACAATGATTGTGTCTGAATCATTTTGCCATCAATAGAATAGAGCTGAAGCGAGATTATATTTCCACTGAAATCGTCAGGTATTGATACTACCAACTGGTCATGAACCGGATTTGGATATACATTTATCGCTACATTGGATGTTATATTAAATAAAGACAGGGGATTAGTATAAGAACAGAAACCGGTGCCGCCACCTGTAAGATTGGTAGTTTTCATATGAGCCAGAAAGGTGCTGGAACCAGTTGGAATACTAATTGACCAAACTGTGGTAGAAGCTGCAGAACCATAGGTATAAATATTGAAATTGCTTGCAGAGGTACCAGCCAGGCCATTTGCGGGATTAGGATCGAGGGTAGTACTATTTAATTTGTACATGCTAAGATTGGTTAATTGCATGGGAATACCCGGAACTGAACCATCTACATCGGCAGTATCTTTCTTGATGAATGGGAACATTACTTCCACGGCTGTTGTTGGTTGGGTAGTGGCTGCTATTTTCCAATAGCGCCTCATAGCAATGTTATGAGCCTGAACGCCTGCTGTGCCTGCAGGGAAAGTAATTGAAAGACCGCTGCCGGACCCAAATCCTGAAGTTGTAGCGGTACTAACGGCAAAACCGGTATTATCCATTGTGCCGATATTATTACCATTCTTACTTATCATTAGCACAACAGAATCATCAGATAATGCAGCAGTATTATTATCGTTGAAATAATAAGTGATATGTGTGTAAGGATCGGTGCATTCCCTGTTAGCTGTCAGCGTTTTTGAAGGCGCTGCTATAGCCGCTGAGGGGTCGTAAGTAACCCCGCATCCTGCCAGGGATGTAAAAGTGCGCACAGTATCGCCGGGTTGTGTGCCGAATCCATGACTGAAATTAATTCCATCGGAAGTAAGGTGACAATAACTCATGATCGTCCCCCCGCTGACAGGATACTGAGGGCTGGGCGTGCCGCAAGAACCTTCCAATGTATAACAGCCATCGATTGCTGTAGTACCTGTTCCGGCAGGGTTCCAGCAGCATCTATGCGTATGTGGAGAACCTAAAACATGCCCCATTTCGTGGGTTGTTACTTCTACGTCCCAGCTATAAGTAGGGAAATTAGTTACAGTAGCGCTTTGGTCAATATTGCAAAAAGCATATGGGCCTATAGAATCAGCCGTAAAAGGTGCATTATTATCAGGGTAAGTGAAGAAACCAGCACAAAGAGATTGTATCCAAGCTACACCACCTAGAGAACCGTTAATAGTAGTAAGGAGCACAGCAAGGTCAGCGCCCTGCAAATTGTTTTGTGTGTTATTGGCAAAACGCTGAAGGAAATAAAAGCTGCTGAGGCCGTTTACGTTTATCAGGCTCTGGTAAGTATCCTTGGTAGTGTTGATTTTCAAAGTTTGCAAACCTACCAGGATACCCTCATTTCTATATAGCGTGCTTTGGTTATTGAACAAAGCGGTTACATAATTGGTTACATTGGTTGAATTACTCCCCTTTGTGAGATAGGTTGCATAATCAGCTAGCTCATATATCCTGATCTCAAGGCAACTTCTATACACTTTTTCAGTAGTGTTGGTAGTGGTCTTCTTTACTTTACTGCTGATGTATTCAGGGAAATCATCTGTAACGCATTTAGGAGCGTTATCTTTAATGAGAAGATCTGCGTCGTTAAAGAGGAGATAATGTTGGTTATAATCATAATAATTGCCTACCATGGTATTGGGCACTAAATTATAATTTCCCTCGGCAGGTATGGAGAAAACGCCATATACTTCGTTTTTGAAAAACGAAAATGCTGCCACAGAACCCTCTATACCATCTACTGTTCCGCGATAGTATTTGCCGGGGGTATAGGCGAATGGAGTAGTGAGCCCGTTTGCATCTTCTATTACTTTAAAGCCATCGGCAAAAATGTCGTATTTAACGAGATTGATTGTGTAGGTTCCGCCACCAATTTTGGGTACCACCAATTGGACATCAGGGTAGCCGCTTTCTATAAAAGAGGCTAGTTGTGTATAATCTATTGTAAGGGGTTGTGCTTTAGAAACTTTTGTAAGCAATGCTTTCTGATCAAATTTATTATCAGCCTGCCAGATATTGGAGACCGTAACGAAAGGGTTAATTCCTTGCTCGCGTTGCACCATTGCTTCCATAGGTGCATTTTTTTCCTGGGAGTAAGCATTGTTAAACAATGCAGATGCAGCAATGAGCAGCGTAAATTTTAAGGTATTTAATGTAGATTTTCTGAGCATTCTTAATTTTCTTTAATTAATTATCTGATAGTATTATATTAAAATTAGACCCCTGTAAACTGAAAAAGTTACATTTATTTAACAAAAGTAATCATTGAAATTGCGAATTTTTAGGCTAAATAAAAAATATTTTTACACATTTATATTAATGTCAACATGGATTTAATCCTAATTCATTCAAGATAAAAAGAATGGAAGGAGCGATAAAAGTGGGCAAATTTAGATTTTATCATTGGAACAATTTAGCGCATAGTAAACAAAACGGGAATTTTCAGGGATAAATAGGGATAATAGCCGTTTATACAATTAATGCCAAAGTTCAAAATAGATGATAATAACGTACCTTTGCAAACTGAAAAGGCGATTAAATGATCGCCTTTATTTAATATAGTATTTAGTATGATTTCAATTTCTAATTTATCCCTGAGATACGGTAAACGTGTGCTTTTTGAAGATGTGAATATCAAATTCACAGAGGGGAACTGTTATGGTATTATTGGTGCAAACGGGGCGGGGAAGTCTACATTTTTAAAAATAATATCCGGCGAGATAGACCCTACTACGGGGCGGGTGGAGATAGGCAAAGACGAGCGCATGAGTGTGCTGAAGCAAAACCACTACGAATTTGATGAGGTGACGGTATTGGAAACCGTAATAAGGGGAAATTCCAAGCTTTATGACATTATGAAGGCTAAGGATGCCTTGTATGCCAAAGAGGATTTTACCGAAGAGGATGGTTTGAAGGCGGGTGAACTGGAAGGTCATTTTGCTGAAATGGATGGCTGGAACGCGGAAAGTGATGCTGCTACCTTGCTGAGCAACCTGGGTATAAAAGAAGATCTTCATTATAAGAAGGTGAAGGAACTGGACGGTAACCAAAAGGTGAGGGTATTGCTGGCACAGGCACTGTTCGGGCACCCGGATATTCTGCTACTGGATGAGCCTACCAATGACCTGGATCTGGAGACCATTAACTGGCTTGAGGATTTCCTGGCAGATTATGATAAAATTGTATTGGTTGTAAGCCATGACCGTCACTTTTTGGATACGGTTTGTACGCATGTAGCTGATATTGACTTTAAGAAAATAAGCGTATTTGCCGGTAACTATTCGTTCTGGTATGAGAGCAGCCAATTGTTGCTGAAACAGCGCACGGACTCTAATAAGAAATCTGAGGACAGGATAGCGGAGTTGAAGGAGTTTATAGCCCGTTTCTCGGCCAATGCCTCTAAATCCAAACAAGCTACGAGCCGTAAGAAGGCTTTGGACAAGATAAAGCTGGAGGATATGAGCCCCTCTAACCGTAAGTACCCTGCTATACTGTTTAATAACCAGGTAAGGGATGCGGGTGACCAGATACTGGAGGTGAAGAACCTTGGAAGGACTTTGCATGGCGAGGTGATGTTTAAGGATATCAGCTTTGATCTGAAACGTGGACAAAAGGTTGCTTTATTATCGAGTAACGGATTGGCTACCAGTGCTTTTTATAAGATACTTGCAGGAGAAGATAAAGAGTTTTACGGGATGTTTAAATGGGGTGTGACAATCACGCCTACTTATTTGCCTTCTGATAATACAGCGTATTTTGCGGGTAAAACCGATAACCTGATAGACTGGCTGAGGCAGTTCTCGGAGGAGAAGGATGAGACTTTTATAAGGGGTTTCCTGGGAAGGATGTTGTTCTCCGGTGAGGAGACTTTGAAGAGTTGCTCTGTGCTGAGCGGGGGTGAGAAGGTGCGCTGCATGCTGAGCCGGATGATGATGCAGAAAGGGAATTTCCTGATGCTGGACGAGCCTACCAACCACCTGGACCTAGAAAGTATTACTGCCCTTAATAATGGGATGAAAGATTTTAAAGGTACGATGTTATTTACCACGCGTGACCATACGCTGGCAGAAACTGTGGCTGACCGTGTGCTGGAAATTACGCCTAACGGATTGATTGACAGGGAAATGGAATTTGACGAGTACATAAGCAGTGATAAGATAAAGGCTTTGAGGGCTGAGATGAATGGGGTGTTGGTTTAATTTGTTGATTAGTTGATAGGTTGACTTTGTAAGCAGTTGATTTTCATTTCTTTATTATTGGTATTTAAATTATAAAACAAACTCCAGTCGATCTTAATAATCGTGTAAATAGTTGCTACTATTTGTTTAGTTGTTTTATTTTAAGTTATTTATTATCAATTAATTGAACGTTTTTATTTTAGTTTACTTCTTTTACTATTGGCAAGGTGATGTGTGATGGGTGTTCCCGGTCGTGGTGGATGGTGATGGTGGAACGGACAAAATCTTCTGGTTGGGCGGTATAGATATTTACAAATTTCTGTGGGTTACGGTCCACCAATGGGAACCAGGAACTTTGTATCTGCACCATAAGCCTATGCCCTTTTTTGAAAACATGAGAAACATCGGGCAGGGCATATTTTACTTCTGTTACTTCTTCGGGTACAAAAGGTTCTGGCTTTTCCAGGCTGTTGCGGTAGCGGCCACGCATCACCTCGGCACGCACCAGCATCTGGTAGCCACCCATGGGGTATGTGGGTTTCTGCTGGCGGCTTTTATAATAATCTACGTATGTGAAATCGTCATTATAATTAAAATTATCAGGAAAGACATCTATTATTTTTACTATAAAATCAGCGTCGGTGGTGGATATGGATGTAAACAAATCTGCAATTACAGGGCCAGCAAGCTGCAGGTCTGCAGTCAGTGTATCTGTCTGGTAAACCAAAACATCAGGCCGGCGGGCGGCAAAACGCTGGTCATCTGTCATATATTCCTTTGTCCGGTTGAAACCTACCTTTTCGGTATATGGTACCGGCTTTGACGGATCGCTCAAGTAATAGTCGAATGAGCCAAAACCCTGTGGCTGCCGGGAGGAGAGTTTTCCCTGGGCTTGAAGATATAAGTTATTATTTATTATAATTGTTGCTTTGGGAAGCGATGCAGATAATAGGGTATCATCCCACTTGCTAAATTGATAGCCTGTATTTGAACCCGAGCTTAGTATGGTACACTCATTTAATTTATAAAGAACATTGTAGCCCTTAAGATGGGCCTGGAAGAATAGAAGCTCTATATCTTGTTGGTAAAAAATGGACGTAGGACCGCCCATCCATATATTACCCAAGTTGTAACCTGAATCTTTTGCCCATTGCCCATGCGCCCAGGGACCCATTACCAGGCGATTATCATTATGAGCTTTCTGCTCAATGGCCTTATAAAGTGCCCAAGCCCCATAGCAATCCTCAGCATCATACAGGCCGCCAACTACCAGGGTAGCACAACCATCGGGGATATGCTGCACATAATTGCAAACATTTCTTGCCTGCCAGAATATATCATAATCGGGGTGGGCACAAATGTCTTTCCAGAATTGAATACTGTCTCCTAATAGTTTAGACAGACTATCTATTGTATTGATATTCAGGTATGTATTATATGCATCATCAGACTTGAAATCGAAAGCTTTCGGGCTTTGGGTGGTGAGGCCGCTGCGGGGTTTTGCAAAGCCGGAACAGAAGCCGAACACATCCATAAGCATGAGGGCGCCGTTGTGGTGAAAGTCGTCTCCGGCATACCAATCGGTAACCGGGGCCTGGGGGCTTACTGCTTTTAATGCAGGGTGGCCTGAAAGGGCAGCCATGGTAGCATAAAAGCCGCGATAGGATATACCGAATACGCCTACTTTGCCATTATTGTTTTCTGTATGCTTTATCAGCCAGTCTATTGTATCATATGCGTCTGTTGACTCATCTATGTCTTTTTTCCCTTTTTTATGCTCTATATAGGGACGGACGTTTACAAATTCGCCTTCGCTCATGTAGCGGCCACGCACATCCTGTACCACTATGATATAGTTTTCATTAAGGTAATTGATCCAATAATTGCTCCACATTGGTTGAAAATCAGCTCCGTATGGTGTGCAGGAAAATGGGGTGCGGTTAATAAGGATGGGATGTTTTTCTTTTGAATCTTTAGGCTGGTATATGGCTGTATAAAGCTTTATGCCGTCGCGCATGGGGATGTAGGTTTCGGTTTTGGTATAGTTTTGAAGGACCCAGGTGGAATCTGCAGCCCTGGTTTGTGCAAAAAGAAGTTGTGGCAAAAATATGAATATGAGTAAGTGGGGTAGTTTCATATGGGGAACTTTAGGGATAAATATATAAAAAGGGTGGGATTTATGCGTATAGTTTTTGTTGTGTTGATCTTGCCTTTGTATTGGTTTTTGCCGAAATTAGTTTTGTTTTATTGTTTAGGTTTATTTATTTATTATATTGATAATCAATATAATTATTACTTTCTTTTTTCCTGAAAAAGAAAGTAACAAAGAAAAGCAGGCCCTTAGGCAAATCGCTCCGCGTGCCTAAGGGTTAGCTCTACGGCGTGTTGCGTAGTAGCCCGATTATGGGGCACTGGCTTTTATGAACTGCATAATTATTTTTTTTGTGTTCATGAGAGGAGTTCGCTTGTCAAGATATTGATCGTTCTCATATGGCTAGGGGTTGGTTCTGTATTTTGGCGGACTGCTCATGGC
>CAIYVS010000739.1 GCA_903929655.1 uncultured Bacteroidota bacterium
AAGAGTAACAGTCGTGGTCCCTGGTGGGGACGACGTTATGTGCCATTTCTCTGTGCAGTAGTCAATAGTTGCATATCTCCCAAGCCATTTAATACAAACTATTTGTTTAATGATGCTTTTTACAATTACTCTATGTGCGAACCGGGTACTACTGTAAATGATACTTTGCCAGATCCGGTCATCACGCCTTTTTACGCGGGGTTTAACCAAAACTATGTGATAAATAATAATGTTTTTGTGAGCGGTATCACAAAACCAAGTTACAGATATTCTCAAATTGGTGAGGCTACCGCGGAAGTAGAAAAATATGGTAAAATTCCTCCCAAAGACTCACAGGAAATATTGATACTGCGACTGGACAAAAATTTTAAAAATAGTGACTATTCCCTGGAACATAACGGCATGTTTGATACGATTAATATTTATTACCTTTTTATTTCCCTTAAATATTCGGAGTTTATTATAGACCACAAGAGACAATACAGAGTTTCGGGATTCGGACATGCTTATCTTGGTACCGAAGATACAAACACGGGTAATCTCCTCTTTTTTCAGGAATTGAAGATCAGGCATTTTCATAATCCTGGTATTAGTTCCAGAGGTAAAAACGATTATAAACTAGCAAGAATGGGAAGATGCGAGTCATCAAAAAAGGGAGATATTTTGTTGTTGTTCGAGTCGAGACGCAGTAAAAAGAAAGATACAGCATCATCGAAAAAAACAGCTATCCTGGAATTATATTCAACATATCATCCTGTCAGCAGATTTGACTCAGGACTGTTGGCCGATACGATTTCTAAAATAATGAAAGAAAAAACAACTGATACTCTTGAAAAGGTCCATTTATCACAGATACCTAAAGATGATACAATGAATTTCAGCTATATAATTGTCGGCAATATAAACCAGATAGGAGGCAGAAAATACCTGGATATCAGTATTGATTCAGCATTTCATTATGAGGCCTTGTGCCTGGGCCCATATCCTCCGAGAATTCAGAAAAGAAAAGAAAAAAGGGAGTTTGACCTTCATCACATGATATATCTGAATTAGAGTGCGGGTTAGAATTTATGCTCTTTCGCCGACCTTAGTATGCAGGGCGGCTCCGTGCCTTAGCAATACCAACAACACATTTCCTGATTTGTTCTTAGATTTCCCTAATTTTATACAATGCAGGCCAACACTCATTCTCCCTTATTTAACAAACGTATTTTCTGGGATGTAGAGTTTGATGCAATTGATTTTGACAAAAAAGCGGCTTTTGTCATAGAGCGGGTTTTTCAGCGCGGTGATGTGGACGATATACGCACCTGCAGGCGCTATTATGGGGATGGAAAAATAGAAACAGTACTCACCAATGCCAAATGGATGCCCCTTGCTGCTATTTACCTCGCATGTGCTTTATTTAGTAACGAACTAACCGACTACAAATGCTACAATACAGCACAATCGAACCCCACACACTGGATGTATTAAAGGGTTTGATGAAACTTCCTGAATTAAACGATTTTTTACTCGTCGGTGGTACAGCACTTTCGCTTTATTACGGACATCGTTTATCAATCGATATTGACTTATTCTCCACCCATAATTTTGAAACAGAGGACATTTTACCGGTCTTGGAAAAACATTTCCCAACTTTTACTTACAGCAATATCCATAACCCAATAGGCATTTTTGCTTTTATAGATAATATTAAAGTTGATTTTGTCAAGCATCATTATTTTCAGCTTATAGAGGAACCATATATTGAAAACGGGATAAGGCTGGCAAGCATCCGTGATATTATGGCTATGAAGATTGCTGCTATTCTGAAAAGAGGGGTAAAAAAAGACTTTTGGGATATTTCTGAATTGTTGGAACATTACACGGTTGACGATTTTATTGAAAGCTATAACAGGAAATATCCTAATCATCAATTGCTCATATCCATCCCCCAGGCGCTCACTTATTTTGCAGATGCAGAACAAAGCGAAGAACCTATAAGCCTTAAAGGGCAAAATTGGAAGAAAGTAAAAAAGCATATACAACAAAAAGTAAATGATTATTTGAAATAGGCTGGCTTAAGCCTTGCCCATACTGCCCCAGCTGGTGCAAGAATGCAGCATAGCTCTGTGTAAAGCGTTCTTGTGCCCTAAATCGCTCATCTTACCTTTCAGCCCATTAACAACTTTCTTTCCGCTACCAGGGCTACTCTTGAAAATATATTTGGAAACGCCTATCGCTGCATTGTATCTTTATGCCAAATTTGGACCCCATCGGTTCACTTTTTGGTTCTTTGACAATTCTGACATGCTATTGCTCGTTTTTCATGCGCTGGGAAATGCAATGTGGATAATACCGTTCAAGTGCTTGAAATCCAATATCTCCTCAATTCACATTTTGTTTTTTGATGAGAAAAAGGATGGGAAAATATGGGAAAGTACGGGAACTTTTGAGAAATTATCTGCACTTATTTTTCTCATCAATTGCACAAACATACCCTTCATTTTCTCAAAAAATAAATCTTGATTTTTAGGCAAACGGAAACCAATATCAGTTTGGTAAACATCAGCCACTTATCCACAAAACGATATAATTTTTTTTATCGGCAAAAGGATAAAAAGCGAAAATAAACGATTGGAGTTCAGTTGTTTACATTAACTAAAATGGATCAGGCTGGGATAAAAAAGGGATAAGATTATTCACATGCTGAATTTGACAATTCAAGATCAAAACAAATTGTCCCGACAGGAGCGCAATATCGGGCTGTGATGGTTTAGAAATGCTGGCTGCTTATTACTTCGGCTTCAAACTTGTCAAAATCTGCATCCAGCTTTTTCTTCAGGTGCTGCTTTACTGAGTCTTCCTCAATAAAGCTGTATTTAATGCTGTTATAAACAAAGGTCTTGATGTCGTGGTAGCTGATGTGTTTGTAGCGTTTGGCAAGCAATACATATTGTTCAGTAAGATTGCTTCTTAATACGCCAGCATCGTCTGTGCAAATAACAATAGGCACATTAAAGTCTTTATACAAAGTAATCGGGTGCCTGTCATCCTTTACTTTCAGTATAAATTCGTTACTGTACAGGTTGATCTCTACAGGTATTTTATGGTCTGCCATATAGTGCAGCAAGTCGTAGCAATCATGTTCGTAAGGTATGTCCACACCGTGGCCTATCCTGTTTGCGCCCGCTATGTGCACAGCAGCATTGATGTGCCATGTCATCTCTTCCGGTTTCACCATGCCCAGCGCCAGTTCTCCCGCGTGCATAGCATATTTTACGCGTGGAAATTTATTGTGGCAAAACCGGAACATCTGCATATGCAGCCAGTAATCGCGCATGGAAATATCATTATTCTCAGGTGCAACAATATTAACACCCACAATCAGCGGGCTTTTATTTGCAGATATAAAGGAAAGTACCAGGCTCTTAAAAACTTCAGCGGGGGGAGATGTCCTGCCCACATAGTTTTGGTAACGCATTGTAAAATTGGCGTCATCTATATGCAGACCATTGTGTAGTGCTGCTACCACATAGGTATTAAAAGAATCAGCGCATCCCATAGCGTCATACGCTATTACATCTGCATATATTTTTTCGAGGAGTTTATTTGTTGCAGCCTCATTCCTGTTTTGTTCGGCCTCAAGCAGTAATTTGTCAAAAGAGGTATCTACATTCTTTAGCCTGTTGCAGGGAATACCTGTAAACATGGTTTCAATATAACTTACATGTTCGCTTATAGCACGGCGTTTTAGTTCCAGCAGCCCGGTATCAAGCCTGTCCCTGCTGGCGATACCAAAATTGCCAAAGGTTTCGAAAAATTGTTTGTCAGAAGGATAAGAAACTCCATTATAATCTTTACAAGACCATTTCTGCAGCAGTTTTTCTTTATATCCCGACATTTGCCCTGAACTGATAAGCGTGGAAAACTGAACCCATCCTGCTGCCTTTGCAGGTGGTTTGGGTAATACTTGTAAAGTATTGGTATTGATAAAGTAATTTTTATCTACTACATCATCTATATAGGTCTCGGCATATACAGAGCCGCTATAATGATTGTGCAGGTCGCCGCCTTTAGGCATTTGAGAAAAGAAGGCAGTAAGGGCAGCGCCATTGTCTCTTATTTTTTCAAAGTATTCATCAATGGTCTGCGCACTGACGGAAAAAGAAAGCAGGGTAAATAATATTACCTGGATTTTCTTCATAAGGAAAGAAATTATTTTAGAAAAAATGACGCCAATACAGGTGTCTGAGGCTAGTCAATTCCCAGTAACTCCACTTCAAATATCAATGTGGTGTTTGGGCCTATTTCCCGGCTTACCTGCCTTTCTCCATAAGCCAGGTGCGGGGGGATAAAAAAGCGCCATTTGCTGCCAACAGGCATCAATGGTACGCCTTCGGTCCAGCCTTTTATCACCATGGTCAGCCCGAAAGATATGGGGCGGCCCCTTTGCACAGAACTGTCAAAAACGGTTCCGTCCATCAGTGTGCCATGATAATGGCAATTTACAGAGTCGGTTTCCTTAGGTTTGGGACCACTACCCTCAACAAGTATTTCGTATTGCAAACCGCTTGGCAGGGAAACAATTCCCGGCTTCAGTTTATTTGCTTCCAGAAAATCTTGCCCAGCTTTTAGGTTCGCAGCAGCTTTTTCAGCTTTTGATTCAAACAATTTATCCCCAATCGACATACCCAATTTTTTCGTGAAAATAGCAAATGAATTTAAAAATAAAATAAATCATATTTTTTAATAAGTATTGCCAATAAAGCATGTTGGCGAATTGATGATCTTAAATATTTTAAAAAGAATCGTAAAAAGTATTGATATGCAGGCGAAGGAAATAGTGTAAATATTATAATTGATTCTATTTTCTCCTTAAGTCTCACATTCATCGCCGGGCATTGTTTATCATGTATGTATTCAACCCGGATTTGCTTGGAATGTCCGGAGTAAATATTAGGGACTGGGACATTTTTCGTTAATCAGTGTTTTGGGCAATATGCATACTGGATTTTTGGTCATACCACAGCTTAAATATTAGTGTTTTGTTGTTATACGCTTAAATTGTATTTTTTTCAGTAACTTTGCACACTTTTAAATTATTCTTCCAAATATGAAGTTGTCGCAATTCAAATTCGACTTACCACTTAATCTAATAGCGCAACATCCGGCAAAAACCCGCGAAGAAAGCCGCCTGATGATCGTTCATCGTGACAGCGGGAAAATTGAGCATAAAACATTTAAAGATATCCTGGGTTACTTTCATGACAAAGATGTGATGATCGTTAATAATACCAAGGTATTTCCGGCACGTCTTTATGGCCGCAAAGAAAAGACCGGGGCCAAAATAGAGGTATTTTTATTACATGAACTTAATAAACCCAACCATCTTTGGGATGTTATTGTTGACCCGGCACGTAAAATACGTGTTGGCAACAAATTGTACTTTGGCGAAAATGACGAGCTGGTAGCAGAAGTTATTGATAATACCACATCGCGTGGCCGTACCATCCGTTTCCTTTTTGATGGCAGCGAGAATGATTTCAAGAATATGCTGGAGACTTTGGGCGAAACGCCACTTCCCAAATACATCAAGCGTAAGCCTGAAGAAGCAGACAAGGAGCGTTACCAGACAGTTTATGCAAAATATGAGGGCGCTGTTGCAGCCCCTACTGCAGGTTTGCATTTCAGCAGGGAGCTGATAAAAAGACTGGAAATCATAGGTGTTAAATTTGCTGAAGTAACCCTGCATACCGGTTTAGGCACTTTCCGCCCCATAGAAGTGGAAGACCTGTCTAAGCATAAAATGGACGCAGAATATTTCAAAGTGGACGATTATGCGACCAAAATTGTTAACAGGGCAAAAATTGAGAGTCGGCATATCTGCGCAGTAGGTACTACCAGTATGCGTGCAATTGAAAGTTCGGTTACTGCGCAAGGCTTGTTAAAACCCGAAGAAGGCTGGACAAACCTGTTTATCCACCCGCCTTACGATTTTTCTATTGCCAACTCTCTTATCACTAATTTTCACCTGCCTAAAACAAGTTTGTTAATAATGGTTTGTGCGTTTGCCGGTTATGACCTCACAATGCATGCTTACCAGACAGCCATTAAGGAAAAATATCGCTTCTTCAGTTATGGGGACGCAATGTTAATATTGTAATAATATTGTAAAATATATTCTTAGCACAGCACGCATTATAATGCGTGCTGTGCTAAGAATATATTTTACAATATTATTACAATATTAACATTGCGTCC
>CAIYVS010000740.1 GCA_903929655.1 uncultured Bacteroidota bacterium
ATGGCAACTCAGTTAAATATAACGCTCATACAGCCCGATATAGTATGGGAAGACAAGCAGGCAAACCTTGCCCAATACGAACGATACATAGAGCAAATAAAAGGCAAAAAAGAAGTAATTGTTCTTCCCGAAATGTTCAGCACAGGCTTCAGTATGGCCCCCGAAAGACTGGCCGAGCCAATGGACGGCCCCTCTGTGCAATGGATGAAAAATATAGCCACAAAACACCGCTGCATACTCACCGGCAGCCTCATTATTGAAGATGAAGGCAAATATTTCAACCGTTTATTATGGGTTCAGCCCGACGGAAATATAGGCATCTACGATAAACGCCATCGTTTCGGCTACGCCGATGAAGACCAGCATTACAGCGCAGGCAATAAACGCCTCATAGCACAGGTAAAAGGCTGGCGTATCTGCCTTTTGGTCTGCTACGATCTCCGTTTCCCCGTATGGGCACGCAACCAGGACGAAGAATACGATATTTTACTCTATGTGGCCAACTGGCCAGAGCGCCGTAGTCTCGCCTGGAAAACCCTTCTGCAGGCAAGGGCCATAGAAAATATGAGCTATGTTATAGGCTGTAACCGCGTAGGCAAAGACGGCAAAGACATCATTTACAATGGCGAAAGCTCCGTTTTCGGGCCATTGGGAGAACTACTCTGGCAACAAGCCGCTCAAACAGCCATACACACTATCACCCTCGATAAAGAGCATCTCACCAATACCCGCAATCATTTCCCCTTCTTAAAAGATGCCGATAAATTTCTCATATTATGAAGCATCTTCTCATCTTCACCCTTATTGTTTTTCCTCCTCTCGCGTCATTGCGAGGAACGAAGCAATCTCACGAAATGAGGGTATATAGAACAGGGATATCTTTTATGAAATCCCGGATTAAGTCTTTTTTAATCTTTTTCTACCTTATTGCATTATTACCTTTCACATCTACCTCCCAATCCAAAAATGAAAATGCAGAACCCATCCACATCAGCATCAAAGACCACGACATTTATAACAACGATCTCGTAATAGGTGCCTTCAAAAATATTATCATCGATTCCGAACTCACATCCATAGTCATCTACAACCAAACCAAAAGCAGGGTAGCAGAAGCCACCCATGCCACCGGCGACCAAAACTGGACCATCGCCACCCCTGTAGACCAAAACAAAATGTACCTCCCCTGGAGCAAAGAACGCCCCCTCGAATTACTATTCAAATTCCTGGTCGAAAAAAAATATCTCTAAATAAGACGATTTGTTTAATACCTCATCCCGAATCAGTTAACATCTCCTCCATTGTTAAGCCACTATTATATCGCGGTTAACTTACAGTAAAGCTGTATTTCATAATGTTTAAGAAGATAAATTGCTGTATCAAAAAATTCAAAAACCAAAATTTATGATCACAGAAATTTTAAGCGAAGAGATCAATAATCTGTCCGGCGCTATTACAGGACACGTTTCAGAAGAACCAACATTTGAAGAAACTAGCGATGAAGAATCGGAAGAAGAGCTGAGCGACGAAGAATCAGAAGAAGAAACTACAGACGAAGATGCTGAAGAAGTATCAGATGAAACTGAAAGCGAAGAAGAAGCATAATTTGTGTTCTGAATAATTTGAGGCAAAAAAAATCCCGTTCCTGCCAAACAGGAACGGGATATAATATATTCTAGCCACATCTCCCTCTCCGAAGGAGTGGGTCGGGGAGAGGTTAATGATGATGATGATGCGCCGCATGTGCATCAGGCAATTTGAAGAACTCCTCTTCACTCACTTCTTTCTCACTTAAATGGAACTGCGTTTCCAGCTGCATAAACAGTTTCTCAAACAGCAGGCGGCGGTAAGTTTCATCAATCGTTTTTTCATCTTTGGCAACCTTGGTCATATAGCTGTCCATCCATGGTGCATCCTCATCGGCGTTCATACCAAAATATTCCAAAACACGTTTCTTAATATCAAAATTCACCTCATCGCGGGTCACGCTTATGCCTAGGTCATGTATTAGTTTATCAGAGATCAATGTCCAGCGCAGCTGGTGTTCAAAACTCCCGTACTCTTGTTCCACCTCCATAGCGCCCTTAGGTTTTTCACCACCTTCCATCATCCAGCGTTTCAGAAAAGGCACAGGCAGGCTGAAATGAGTATTGTGAACCAGCAATTCGTAGATCTCGTTCTGCAACCTGTCTTTGGCAACACGCTCAAATTCTCGGCTCAGTTCCTTACGTATCATTTCTTTAAAAGCAGCTTCGTCATTTACATCAGCATTCGGAAACACCTGTGCATATAATTCCCCATCCAGTTCACGCGGTATCAGCAAACCTACCTTTGTAATAGTCAATTTGTAATGAAGGCTGCCTGCTTCGGGGCCACGCTTCAGCGGGTCTTTCAGAAAAGCTTCCAGTTCATCCGCAGTGCATACATCCATGGGGCGTATCACCAAAGTGTCCTGGGCCTTTTTGCCTTTCAGCATTTCCTGCAGTTGCACAGGCATTTTTTCAAGCAGCACCGTGTCCTCCACCATATGGGCGTCAGGATAAACTTTTCCATCGGCATCACAATTTTCATAAGTGCAGTATATAATATCGTCTTTTGATGATACCATTTCCTGGTCCTCTACTTTGCCATATTTGCGTTTCACGCGCTCCACCTCGTCATCCACCATTTTATCACCTATGCTAACCGTATATTTTGTAAGGCTTGTTTTTTCTTTCAGCGGTGTAATTTCAAAATCAGGCTTAATGCCTATTTCAAAAGAAAAATCTACATCATTCGTAGTATTCATGTCCAACCTCGTTGGTGCCTCGTTGGGCAGTATCATAGGTTGGGCAAATATCGCAAGCTGTTCACCTTTCAGGTAGTCCTCCAGTTTTTGCCCTGCTGCACGTACCACCTCATCACTAAAAACCGCCTGGCCATACATTTTGCGCACCATACCTGCAGGTACCATCCCCTTACGGAAACCCGGAACATTTGCAGATTTTGCGTATTGCTTCAGTGTTTTTTCAAAAGAAGGTAAATAATCTTCCTTTACCAGTTTTACGGTTACCTTGTCATGCAGGGTACCCATGTTTTCGCGCGTTACCGTAGCCATTATTATTTTGTTATTTTAATAAAAACCGAACTATATATAAGATCGGATAGATATATTATATAGAGGGCGCAAAGGTACAGGCTTAGAATGAGATAGCCAACGAATTATGCTAAAATGATTTACTTTTGAAGTAATGGTTTTAGCCATTAGGATAGTCCTATTGAGGCCCAACAGATATATCTGGAAATTGAATAAATATGGAATTTAGCTTTTCAAATCATGCTTTGGAGCAGATGCAACAAAGGCAAATTGATAAGAAATTAATAGAGGGTATTCTAAATAATCCTCAACAGATAATTGACC
>CAIYVS010000741.1 GCA_903929655.1 uncultured Bacteroidota bacterium
ACTACTTTACCTTCTACTTCTATTACTGTTCCTGTATATAGATTTGCAAGTTTCTCCATCTCTGCTTTATCTTCAATTATGATTTGTGCAAATCCCCCTCTATCTCTTAAAATTAAAAAAGCAATGGAACCTAGTTTTCTAAAATTATGTACCCAACCTTTAACCTCAAACACTTTTGCCAATCGACTCAGCTTTATAAGAGAGATATTCTTTTTCCCATTCTCAATAGCGCCGATATATGATCTGTGCATACCTACTTTTAAAGACAGATCTGCTTGTGACCATTTTTTAGACTTCCTGAGTTTTCGAATATTATGACCGATTATTACCAAAACTTCCTCTGTTGTTTGCATAAATAAACAGTTTAAAATTTAAAAAAGGGATTTCAACTTTAAATACTGGATTTTCAACAGAAATATATGTTTCAATATTATCAGTCTAAATAGTTTAAAAAACTTAACGCATTCAATGTTACACATTAAAAGTAGATTTTTGCTACTTATATGCAACATTTTAAAATTGTGTATAAAGTGCATAAAACAAGTATGAAATAATGGTTTATACCTTTAGGTTTTTGACAACCATGCTTATTTGCCCTTTAATTTTCACCATCTGGGCATTTGTCAATTTAGGACTCAGATTTATTGCAAGTTCCAATTCAAGTAAAATTAAAAGTAGATTTTGAAAATGTTTTGATTTTCTAATCCTATTTTTCTTGGTTTGATCGAACATAAAAATCCAAGTTAAGCATAAAGAACCCAGCCTCTTAATGAGGTTAAATTTAATTTAAAATACATTCAGTTGATTACTTTAAATATTTGTTGTAAAAATTAAAGCCTGATATGCTTAACTTATTAGTTTAGCTTTGTCAAATAATTCTCCAGATTAATAATTATGAACACATATACAAATGCCGAAATAGCTCGTATTTTCAAGGTTACTAAGGCTACTGTGACTCATTGGCTATCTAATGCAACTAACAAAGAAAATAGTTTAGAATTAGTATCCAATATCAATAAAGTTCAGGTCATTAGAAATGAGCATAATTTGGCAGAACTAACTAGATTAAAAGAATTGGGGCAGAAACATAAAAACAAATCAGATCTATCTATAACTAGTCCAGATCCTAAATTTTACGAATATTTTACCAAATCTCAAGTAATTGAAATCATAAACTCCTTAAAGACAAGTAAATCACTTAGTTTAAAATATACATATATAGATGGCGGTGCAAAAATATGGAACGAGTATCACAGCGAAGCGATGGAAAACGGTCAATATCCTGCAACAAAAAAGGAAAGTAAAATGTTATGTCAGAGTTATGAATACCTGAGAGATCGTTTAGAGTCTTTTGATAAAGTTAATGTAATTGATGTAGGTCCCGGAAATTCTTTTTTAGTCAAAGATTTTATTGAAAAACTTCGTAAAGATAAAAATATTGATAAATACATTGCTGTTGATATAAGTAAAGATATGAATGATATATCTAAAGCAAGTATAAACACTTGGTTTCCAGATTTAAAATTTTTAAGTTATGTTAGGGATATTGAAACTGAGAGTATCGCCGATGTATTATTTGAAAACAAACAAGAAGGTAAGATTGCCAATATAATCATTTTTGGCGGAGGAACACTTGGCAGTATGCCTGATCGTATACAAGTTTTGAAGAATTTCAGAGCTAGCTTAGATGAAAATGATATTTTACTCTTAACCACAAAATTAGACATGGTAACTGAAAGAGTCGAATTAAGTCATGTAAAAGACAAATTTAGTCGACTGGGCAGTATGTTTTCTGGTAAAGGGTTGAATGCGATACATCGCTTCTTGCGTGGTAAGAAGACCGCCACCATCAAAGTCAAG
>CAIYVS010000742.1 GCA_903929655.1 uncultured Bacteroidota bacterium
CAATGATAGAGAGTAAGGTTGATGGAAATCTGTGCCAATGTGTTGTCTGGAATTGTTGGGTCAGCTGTGTAACGATTCCTTCCCGTGTAGTGAAAGATGGGCTCTGCCACTCCATAGAAGAATAGACCAACTCCAATGCCACAGGCAAACAGCATCATGAACCAGCTGATACCATTGTATTCTGGAGGTTCATCATCTTTGCCCAGCTTGATGTTGGAGTACTTGCTGAAGTAAAGCATCACCAAGAACAGGGCACACATATCCTAAAATAATGACAATGTATATCAGGAAATATTTTGTGAATTGAACATGTGCATGATAATTCTAAAACAAACAAGGGTGAAGATTGTAACAGTTTTAAATTATTCAAAAACATAAAGAGCACAGGTATAGGAAAGCAGGGAATAATAAGAAAAATTCATCGAGTTGATGTTCTGTGTGAAGGTGATGGAATTGTTCTTATCAAAATCATAAGACGCACCTATGGAATTGAAAAAACCATCAAAATGACGCTGGGAGCGCTCGATGCCGTGAGTATAGCTACTATCTGTTGATTTATCCTGCTTGTCTATATTAGTATGGTTGTAATTACTGTTAAGCCTGAAACTGCTGTTCAGAAATACATTCCATTTCCCTTTGCGCATATTCAGGTTTAAACTTCCATTGTATTTGTCGGCAGTGCCGGCACCTAAAGTGGCAGTTCCGTTTATGCCTAAGCGGCCATCTTTTTTTGTAATAATGTTTATGATGCCTGTAAGTCCCTGGGCATCATATTTTGCAGAAGGGTTTGTTATCACTTCCACACTTTCAATACTAGAGGCAGGCAGGCTTTGCAATGCAGATGCGGCATCTGTGCCTAATAAAGTAGCAGGCTTGCCATCAATGAGTATGGTTACGTCCTGCTTGCCACGCAAACTTACAGCACCATCCACATCTACAGAAACAGAAGGCACATTCTGCAATACATCAGAGGCGCTTCCACCAGCGGTTGTTGTGTTTTTCTCTACATTAAATACTTTCTTGTCCACTTTCATTTCCATGATAGGGCGCTCGCCAACAATCGATACTTCTTTGAGTTTTGTAGCCCCGGAACTTACCTTGATCTTCCCCAGATTTTTATCAGGGGCATCCACTGTAAGTTGAATATTCGGTATGGTTTTCTGGTCCAGGCCTATAGCACTTATACGGAGTATAAATGTACCTGTGCCTGTGTTTGTAATATTAAATGAACCATCATCCTGTGTAAGATCACCATTTACAACAGTAGAATCGGTATGGAGTAATGTAACTGTAGCATAAGAAACAGGGTTATTGGAAGCATCTACTAGCCTACCTGAAACCTTGCCAATTTTTGTGCTGGCATCTGCTGCGGAAGCCGGGCTTTTGGTGGCATTTGTCTGGGCAAATGAAGAAAGTGAAAAAAGGGTATAAGTTGCCAAAACCAAAACCCGTATATATAAATTCATAAATATTTCTAAAATAAAGCAGCAAAGTTTAAGTAAATAAAGGAGATATTAAGGGTTATTTGATAATAAAATATTGTTAAATGCGCAACTCATTCCTGAAAACTTCATAATGAAAGGAAAACAGGTTTAATAAACTTCAATTATTCTACCACTTTATCATTCCAGCCCAGGCGGTCCTCAACCAGGTAGTGATTCCTGTCGGCGGCGCTGCGCGATACCAGTTCTGCCACAAAACCGGTAAGGAAAAATAAGGTGCCAATCACCATAGTAGTGAGTGCAATATAAAAGCCGGGTTTATTAGTAAGGCCGTAGTCTGCCCCTTCTTTAAACCTTTCTACTATAAGCCATATTGTACAAACAAGGCCTATTAAAAAAGTAAAAGAGCCAAAAGCGCCGAAAAAATGCATGGGCTTTTTACCAAACCTGCTTATAAACTGCACCGATAAAAGATCCAGGAACCCATGAACAAAGCGGTTCCAGCCAAATTTAGACACGCCATATTTGCGTGCCATGTGCTGCACTACTTTCTCCCCTATTTTATGAAAACCAGCCTCTTTGGCCAGCACCGGAATAAAGCGGTGCATATCTCCGTATATTTCTATACTCTTAACTACTTTACGCTTATATGATTTAAGGCCGCAATTAAAATCGTGCAATTTTATGCCCGACATGGAACGGTTTACTGCATTATAAAGCTTGGATGGCAGATTTTTTGTTACTGCATTATCATAGCGTATTTTTTTCCAGCCACTTACCATGTCAAACCCGTCCACCACAATCATCTTGTACAATTCCGGTATTTCGTCCGGGCTATCCTGTAAATCAGCATCCATGGTAATGATCACATTACCTTTGGCGGCTTTAAAACCCTCGTTCAGAGCAGGGCTTTTGCCATAATTGCGCTGAAATTTGATGCCACGAACGGCAGGATATTGAAGCGAAAGCCCTACAATCACATTCCAGCTATTGTCTGTGCTGCCATCGTCTATCATGATCACTTCGTGTTTATAGCCATGTGCATTACAGACACGTTCTATCCACTCGATCAGCTCGGGTAAGGATTCTTCCTCGTTAAACAGAGGTATGACAATGGAAATATCTAAAGACATTGAAGTGCTAAAATACAGGATTTTGTTATACGCTTAAGGGGATTTGATATTACAAATAATGATTTTAGCTTTTATTAACTTTTGAAGCCGCAAATTGCGACTTCAAGTTTTACATACCCATATTGGGATTCGGCCCTTTCTTTTTAGGAATAGCCGCGGCAATTAATGACAAAATAGCTCCCCAGAACATGGTGCCGAAAATAACACCTGCCACCATAAATAATTTGAAATATTTGCGTGTCCACTCCATGCTTTGCTCAATTTTATCATCACTCATACCCCTGTCTGACATACTTTGGCGTGCCATCTCCATTCCTTTATCCATCATTTCAGGAAAAATAAATGTTGAAATAAATGACCAAACCAATAAGAGGATGGTAATAAGGGCACACGCTTTGAAGCAGGAACTGAATACATTGCCAAAAGTTACAAAACCATCGTTGGCTTTTGCATAAGCGTTAGCATTCAGTATTAATCCAATAAGCATCGGGATGTAGGAAATATACTGCATTCCGGGCTTAAAAGCTAGGCCGGAAATATAAAGAACCAGGTAAATAACGATCATTACTATGCCTGTAACGAGGCCGTACATTAAATGTGTTTGTTTCATTTGGTTATTGATTTAAGTAAACGTTTGTTTGATTAATGATACCCAAAACTTTTCCATTTAGTTCTTTTCCTATAAATGGATTGTTACGGGACATGGATTTAATATTAGCTTCACTCAGTGTCGATTTTTCTCCGGGAGTAAATATAGTAAAATCTAATTTATTTTTTTCGGCAATTACTGCATCTGGTAATCCAAATATTTTACGGGGATTTATAGAAAGCAATTGTACCAGTTTTTCTAATGATAGCTGCTTGCCCACTGCATTCCATATGATGCTGAACGCATTTTCCTGCACATTCATGCCATCAGAAGCATATTCAAATTCCCTGGCCTTGGCGTCCCACTCCTGCGGGCGGTGATGCGATGCAATACAATCTATGGTTCCATCTGCAAGGCCGGCAATAAGCGCCTGACGGTCGCTTTCGCTGCGCAATGGTGGTGAAACTTTATATACGCTATTATAGCTGTGCAAAGCTTCGTCAGTTAATGCAAGATGGTAGGGAGTTACGGAACAGCTTAGCGCCAGGCCCTCTGACTTTGCTTTTTTTATCAGTTCGAGCGACTGAGCAGTTGAAACACCTGATATGTGCAGCTTTGAATTGGTATAACGCAACAATTCTATATCACGGTGCACCATTAAAGTCTCTGCCAGTGCGGGTATCCCGGCCATACCAAGGCTTGTGGATATGGGCCCCTCATGCATTAGGCCACCTGCAGACAAAGCATTGTCAAGAGGTATCTGGATTACAGTCCCCTTAAAAGACCTTACATATTCCAGTGCTTTCAGCATCAGTCCGGCGTTTTGCACGGGTTTCCAACCATCCGTAAAAGCAAGCGCACCATAGGTATGCATATCCATCATTTCAGCCAGGTCTTTACCATCGGTATTCTGGGTAATGGCTCCCATAGGATGAAGTGAAACAATATGCCCTTTTGCTTTCTGGGCAACGTATTGTATAGATGATTTGGTACTTAAAGCAGGCTGCGTGTTGGGACCTAAGAGTACATTTGTAAAACCTCCGGCAGCAGCTGCATTCAGGCCGCTTTCTATGGTTTCCTTGTGCTCAAATCCGGGTTCCCGGTAATCGGCAAAAACATCAACCCATCCGGGGCTGATGTGCAAACCGGGAATATCAATTACCTGCTCTGCTTTTACATCAAGAGAAGCAGCGATGGTTTTAATAAGACCATGCTCAATTAAAAGATCAACAATTTTTCCATTAAATTCTGACTGCGGATCTACAATCCGGGCCTTGCGGATGAGCACTAGCATAAGCAGCTATTGAGTAGCAACATTTTGTTTGCGAAAGCCGCCTGCCAGTAAATAAGTTTCGGCAGCCAGCAATAACAGGGCTAAAATAGCACAAACTTTCCAAAGCGGGAAGCCATTCCAGTCATCCTTTGCTTTTGCCGACCCTGTTTCGCTTATATCCAGCCATTTTATATTGGCCCCATTCCATTGTTTTTTCAGAGAATTGATGTCCCGTGCAACCAGGCGCGATTCACTCCTGTCGTGGTTCAGGGCAATAACAGTGGTATCTCCGCTGGCAGCTGCAAGGCTGTAAAAACCGGATTGCTGCACTGCCTGGTCAGCAAAAACTTCCAGTCCTGCCCCACTGGGGCGCTGGGGAGGGATAATGTCTATGCCAGGCGCATAAATATGCACCATATTACGCTCGTCAGCATTATTCAGGGATAGATAAACGGCCTGTTGCTTACCGGTAGTTATAGCAAACATATCCCCGCTTTTTGATTGTATGGCCATTTGGTACAGGAAGGGCGCGAAAAAATAGGAACCCGGAAAATTGCCGGATTGAAGGTCTGCTGAAACTGCGCAAATATATAATTGACCTCTCGAAGGAGTATAGCGTGCCAGTAAAGGATCGCCATTGCGGAAACTGAGAATGGACTGCTGATTGGCAGTGAGCCCCGAATTGATGATATAATGCCAGCTTGTTGCAGGTAATTGCACATTGTCGGGTATTTTTTCAAAAATATCTTTTACCAGGTTACTGCCTTCCTGCAGGGAGCTTGCTGTTTGCGCCGATGTATCTATGCCATCTATATGTATATCTCCCAAACTTTTCAGGCCCTCATTCAGTTCCGAAAAATTACTTGTCCTGCCTGGGAATATGCAGATGCTTTGTCCTTGTTGCAGAGCATCGTTCAATATTTTGCCGAGGTTTTTATCAATACGGGTAACGCCATTTAGTATCAGCAGGTTGTTTTCATTCAGCTTAGCCGGTATAGACTGGATATTGGCCTGGTTGAGGTGAAAACCATTATAGGCATGAAATGCAGCCTGTATATAGGGATTGGCCTGCCCTTCATTCAAGACCAGCACCGATAAATTAGATGCACTCCTGGCACTAATGCGGAAAGTATCATCAAAACGGATGGAGGCATCATTAATGCTCAGTTCCATACGCTGCCAGTTGGCATCATTCAGCTGGAAACTGAGGGTATCAATGCTTTCATTCTTATTACTAAAAGATACAGAAGCCGCACTTTTTACCTGCCCGTTGATCTTTAATTGCAATATAGGATTTTCTTTCGGTTGTTTACCCGTCAGTCTTGTCAGGACGATCAACTTGTTGGTCTGGCTGGTTTGTAAAACAGGAGCATTGAGGTAAGCAGTATCTATATACATATTAGATACTTCCTCTGCCTGCACGGGTATGCCGAAGAAAGTAATATGCCTCAGCAATGTGGTATCAGGCTGCGCAGGAAAAGAACTGCTCTGCATATCAGAATAATAGTACACATCTGCCCCTGCAGCAGCTTCATTCTCCAAAATGCTTTGCACCATAGCCAGGGTTTGGTTCAGGGTCTTACTGTTTGGAGATACATCCAGGCTGTTGATCTCAGTAAGTACTTTATCGGCAGGCAAGGGCTGGTAACTAGGGGGCTTATCATTACTGAGCAATAGGAAACGGGTGCCCGGTATGGCTTCCCGCACCTGTTTTGTGGCGGCATCTTTGGCGGTCTCCAGCAGGTTCCGCGCTCCTTTTTTCAGCGACATGCTGTAGGAATTATCTATATAGATCACCTTCAGTTTATTGCCCGTATCTTTTTTATTACGGCTAAAGAAAGGCTGTGCAAATGCCAGGATCAGAAACAATAAGAACAGCAGGCGTGCAGCCAGCAGCCATTTATATCTCACTTCCGACTGCCTGCGTGAATTGAGCTGTATATTCTTTAAAAAACGGGTATTAGAAAAAAAGACGGTCTTATACCTGCGCAGGTTGAAGAGGTGTATCAACACAGGTATGGCAAGGCTAAGCCCGGCAACAAGGAAAAGAGGATAAAGAAAACTCACTAAGCAAATATCGTTTAATTACTCAATTGCGCAATAGCTGAATGGTTCCATTGAATAGTTAAAAGATAGATAAAATGCTATAGGTCTGTTATTTCTCTAAATCTTCGCGTTGAGTTACTATATTTATCTTTGTAAGATAATCGAATATGAAGGTTCCCATATTATTGTTTCTATATACCATATCCAGCATTATCCTCTATGCACAGGATACTTCAGGTTTTTATTCTTCTTCAGAACGCGCGAGAATTGCCAATGAAATAAAAAAAGAAGCTATGATCTTGTATCATTCTGAAATGGCGTCCTCGCTTGCAACAGATATTCTTTTCGCAAGGCACGAGGACATAAAAAAAATTGGAGGATACTTTTCATACCCTGAAAAAGAATTTACACAGTGTGTATTTTATTCCAAAGGAGAAAATCCTATGGTATTATTTACAATTCTTTTCGATAGCACTTTCAAAGCAGAAAGAACATTGGTTGGTATAGCACACAGAAATTTTAATGAAAAGGAAAAAGTATACTATCTGCTAAGACACAAAGTGCTTGACACGATTAAAAAACGGACCTTTTTTATAACTTACGTGAATTCAAAATTTTATATTGTTCCGGTTGTTGATACTAACAGAAATGATGTTTATGTAATGACGGCTGCGAAAGAAGACAGCACAATATGTTATGGCAATGACTATCTCATTCATTTCAATAATAAATTGGCGGTGATTTCAGTTGAGAAATTGCATAGTGATCTTATAGCGATGACTTATAAAAAGCAACAGTCCCGGGGAAATAAAGTAACGAGAGCTTACCATACTCATCTGCCAGGGTATAACCCATTTATTACAGCTACGGATATTTGCATTACAATGTTATATAAAAACTTAAGTCATTCTGATAAGGTTGAAGTTGTCTCAGAAAAATATGGCTCAATATGGACATGTAAAGATGAAAAATTAATAATCCTTACAATTGATGAACTAAAGAATATGAGCTGGTAAAAGAAACTCTTTTCAATTTTTTCTTTTGCTGACATAGCTTCCTATATTTATAATATGTCCTGGATACAACACCCCCTCATATTAGAAGGCCAGAAAGTGTCATTAGTCCCTTTGGAACGGGAACATTTTAATGGCCTTGCTGAGGCTGCAAAAAACAAAGATATCTGGACCTGGTACCATTATGACGGCACTGATAAGGATACCTTAGTTAAGAATCTTGAAGAGACCCTTGCTTTGCGCGATAAAGGCGATCAATATCCATTTGCAGTTATAGAGAAACTGAACAACAAAATAATTGGCACTACACGCTTTCTCAGGATAAACCCTGAATTCAGGAACCTGGAGATCGGCGCTACCTGGTACAATCCTGATTATTGGAGCAAAGGATATAATGAAGAATGCAAGCTTTTATTGCTGAGCTATTGTTTTGAAACTCTAAAAACCGTAAGAGTGCAATTAACCGCATGGGATAAAAATATGCGCTCCCGAAAAGCAATAGAAAGGATAGGGGCAAAGTTTGAATGCATCATGAGAAATGCAGGAATCAGGCTGGGCGAAATAAGAAGCAATGCCTGTTATAGTATCATACC
>CAIYVS010000743.1 GCA_903929655.1 uncultured Bacteroidota bacterium
CTGTTGTTGTCTTGCCTGCTGCTGGTTTTGCTGTTGTTGTCTTGCCTGTTGTTGATTTTGTTGCTGTTGTTTCGACTGCTGCTGGTTTTGCTGTGGTTGTCTTGCCTGTTGTATATTTTGTTTCCATTTTTCCTCCTTTTTGTTTTAGATTATTAATACTCTTGTTACGACTCCTGCAATTCTAACTGTCCCATAAATATGAGCTGTTGTTCCATCGTCTGTAAATTCTAAAGTTCCTATTTCTGGAGTCGTTAGAAGTGTTCCTGCGTTGAATTTAAGCGGTGCTGTAGAAGCGGTGGCTGTGCCTGCCGCCAAGTGAAGTTTAGCTGTTGGTCCCGTCGTCCCGATGCCGACGTTGCCGTTTATTGCTAGTCCAGCCGAAGTCATAGGGTCTGCATTAGAATTTCCATACCCAATACCCAAACTACCATTGGTGCCGAATACAAATTTTGTATTTACCCCATCTCCACCTGATCTCAAAATAATTCTATCTGGTGTATTAAAGTAAAAGTTATTATCTCCTCCACTAAAGAAGCCAGACATTCCAGTATCAGACAAACTCCCATTCATAGAGATAGCTCCATAAGTCGGAAACGAAGCATCTCTTCCAAATAGTATATTTTTTGTGGCACTAACATTTATTTCCAAGGGGGCACTCGGACTCGTCGTCCCGATGCCGACGTTGCCATTGTCTAGAATAGTCATACCTGGGTAGGTAAAAGCATTAGCACCTAAAAACATTGTGCCAGCATTTAAATAGATTTTCGCTTTCATATTTGCTTGGTCATAAACGTACCAATCAGCAGTTCCGTTTGCAGCAAAATCCATTCCAAATTGCCATTTATTTATTTGTTTCTTAGAAAAAACAAATGCGGCCTGGCCTGTATTATCACTTTTTGCCGCGTCCATACGAATACCCATATAGGTTGCGGCACCAGATACTTCCAAGTTATACACAGGCGTCGTCGTCCCGATGCCGACGTTGCCACCATTATAATAAATATCACTACCTGTTGTTGTCCATTGTGATGAGCCTGTTACTGTTAAATCTCCAGCTCCTAGAATAGAAGCACCATTGATAGATTTTATATTTGTCGTAGAAACGAGAGTTGGTTGAAAGCCTGTATGTCCTGCTGAAGCATAGTCAAGTTGAGTGAGAGCCGAGTGATTTTTATTTTTTAAATCTGTTAATGAAGTTAAAGAACCATCATCATCCCTAAATAAAGTTTTAGCAAATACACTTTCACTTAGTAAAGGTATTCCCAATAATCCAATTCCAAGTAGTCCAGCTTTCTTTAAAAAGTCTTTTCTGCTTATTTCTTTATTAGTTATATTATCATATTTTTCTTTTATTTTTCTCATTATAATCCTCCAATATATCCAATTACTACATCTGTTGAATTACTCCAAATACCATAGGATGAATTAGTATAACTTGTTTTCTTAATTGTTGTAATATTATTATTACTCATATTTAAATTTCCACTCATTGTATCTCCTGATTTTAATAAAAATCCAGATGTTAAACTATTTATAAAATTAATTAGCCAACTTGGAATTATATTTAATACTCCAGTAGAATTATCAAATTGAGTTTGATTAATACTTGTAAATAAATTAGTTCCATTTGTTCCAGGAATACCTTGAGGACCTTGTGGACCTACACTTCCATTACCTGTAATACTTGATTTTGCAGTATTACAAGTTCCATAAACTGAACAATCTGAATATTGATTATTAGATGCAGAAGATACTAAACCTATTAGTAAAATACCAAATAATAAACTAAGTAATAAATTGTATTTCATTTTATAAAGGATGTGTAGTATTATTTATAAACATTTCATTAATGAACCTTAGTCCATAATATTGCAAATCCAACAAAGCAACAAATTATAACAATACCTATTGCTATTGGAGTTTGGAATTGAGACATAAAAGTTCTTATTGAATAAGCATTTTTAGCTGCACTATCCCATGAAGATTTCCATGCCTTATTTAATCCTGAGTCTACATTTATATTTAATATGCTTTCCTTAACTTCATATACTTTTCCAGTTTTATCATCCTTATAAATTTCA
>CAIYVS010000744.1 GCA_903929655.1 uncultured Bacteroidota bacterium
ATCCATTTTAATAGGCCAAGACAAAAGAAAGAACACTCGCGCAGGAATTAATTTTGGCTAAAATGCCCGCCCTGGTGCAAAATCGGGCATTTGAGTACATTCAATGCCCGGAATCATCATTGAAAATCAATCATTTATGAAAAAAATGCCCGGTTTTTCAAAAAATGCCCGATGTGCCATGCAGCTTATTTTTTAGGGCTGGGCTAATAGTGCTGATCTTCTTTAGCTCATAATCATAGCATACCATCCCTGTTTTGGCGTGGGCTATGTCGGTGCTTTTGTTGTTGCGGGTGCTGGAGATGTGGTAGAGGAGATCGAAGGAGCGCTCGCTGATTTCGTCGGCATACATTCTTATTGTGAGTATATCTCCATAATATGCTTCTGCTTTGTAGGCTATCATCACATCGGCCATAATGAGGCTGTTGCCGCCTGCGCTGAGCTCGGTATAGCCCCAA
Source organism: uncultured Bacteroidota bacterium (assembly GCA_903929655.1). Classification (GTDB taxonomy): domain Bacteria; phylum Bacteroidota; class Bacteroidia; order Chitinophagales; family Chitinophagaceae; genus JABDGU01. Next base: position 456 of record CAIYVS010000744.1, read on the forward strand.
TGGGCAAGGAGCTGCATGCGGGCTTCGTGGATGATGGAGAGGAGGGCATCGTTGCCGAGGTGCTTGCCATAGTTAATATCTGTGATGCGGACAGGAATAATGGCTGTATGCAATGTTTTATCGTCAGGAAATTTTATTTTTACGCGACCCATTAAAATTCACCGGTTTTTTATGAAAATTATATGTATCGGGCGAAATTACGCTGAACACGCCAAAGAATTGAATAATGAGATACCGACGGAGCCGGTTATTTTCCTGAAGCCGCAAACTGCGCTGCTGGCAGAGGGGAGGCCGGTGTATTACCCGGAGTTTACGGACGACTTGCAGTATGAGTGCGAGGTGGTGGTGAAGATTTGCAAGAATGGCAAGTACACGCAGGAGAAATTTGCGCCGAAGTATTATAACGAGATAAGCCTGGGTATAGATTTTACGGCGCGGGACCTGCAAAATAAACTGAAGCAGAAGGGGCTGCCCTGGGAGATAGCGAAGGGTTTTGATAATTCGGCTGCTGTGGGGAGGTTTTTACCGATTACTGCTGATATGGACATTGGGAACCTGGATTTTGAACTGAGGCTGAACGGGCTGCAGGTGCAGCATAGCAACACTAAGAACATGATCTTTAATGTGAACAGGATCATTGAGTATGCTTCGAGGTTTTTCTCGTTTAATATTGGTGATTTGATCTTTACGGGTACGCCGGCGGGTGTGGGGGCTGTGAATGCGTATGATAAGCTGGAGGGCTACCTGGAGGGGGAAAAATTGCTGGATGTGGATATCAGGTGATGAGGTTAAAGAGGTTAAAGAGGTTAAAAAAGTTAAAGGGGTAAAAGGTTGAGGGGTTGATTTGTTGAGGGGTTGATTAGGTATTGGAGCTTATTTTTTGTAAAGGCTGATATGTATGGATGTAAATATTGAGGCTAGCTGGAAGGGGGCCTTGCAGGAGGAGTTTAGGAAGGATTATTTTGAAAAGATCGTTTCTTTTTTGAAGGCGGAGAAGAAGGCGGGCAAAATAATTTATCCACCGGGGCCGCTTATTTTTAATGCTTTTAATTGTACGCATTTTGACAATGTAAAGGTGGTGATTTTGGGGCAGGACCCTTATCATAACCCAGGGCAGGCGCACGGGCTTTCGTTTTCGGTGCCTGATGGTGTGGCCCCTCCCCCATCGCTGGTGAATATTTACAAGGAGATAAAGGAGGACCTGGGGATTGATATACCGGCAAAAAAAGGGAATCTTGAAAAGTGGGCCAGGCAGGGTGTGTTGCTGCTGAACGCTGCACTGACGGTGGAGGCTAATCAGCCGATGTCGCACAGCCAGGTGGGCTGGCATCATTTTACGGATGATGTGATCAGGATATTGTCGGAGAAGAAAGAGGGACTTGTGTTTATATTGTGGGGTAAGTTTGCACAGGGCAAGGAGCCGCTGATTGACAAATCGAAACATTTAATTTTGAAGGCGGCGCATCCTTCGCCATTTTCTGCTTATAATGGTTTTTTTGGTTGCCATCATTTCAGCAAGGCTAATAAATGGTTGCAGGACCATGGGGAAAGGGCGATAGACTGGTCGCTGGATTAGGGTTTGATACTTATTTTGGCTAAAGCCTTTTCGTATATTATTTCGAATCCCCGGCCTGAAGTCCGGGGCTATTGTTTCCGTATTCCCTTGACATCCCCCTGTCCCCCTTCGCCCTGCACAAGGCTTGCGCTAAAGGGGGAATTCCATAGCGAGTAATTACGCTCGTTTTCGGAAAAAGGCAATGTGTAGTGAAGGACGGGGCTACTAATTATATTACTTTTGAGCTGACTCTATATTGACAATGAAGTTTATTAAGAATATTCCGGGGCATTTGTTTTTTGTGTATGGCATGTTGCTGTTTATAGCTACTATGCTGGTGGTGCTGATACCTATATGGATCATTTCCAAGCTGCCGGAACCTAAGAGGGCAAGGGCATTACATATTGTTTTTCAATGCTGGATGGGTGCGTACCTCACGCTTACCTTTAGCCCGGTTTTCAGGAAGGGGAAGGAATATTTTAAGAAGGGCAAGACTTATGTGGTGGTGATTAATCATAATTCTTTGGCTGATATTCCTGTTTCATCGCCCTGGATACCGGTGCCTAATAAGACTTTGGCTAAGATAGAGATGTCGAAGATACCGCTGTTTGGTATTATCTACAGGGCTGGCTCTATCTTGCTGGACAGGAAGCATGGGGGCAGCCGCAGGGAGAGTTTTAGCAAGATGCAGGAGACGCTGGAACTGGGAATTAATTTGTGCCTGTATCCCGAAGGGACGAGAAATAAAACGAATAAGGCCATTCAGCCTTTTTTTGACGGGGCTTTTATTACGGCCATCAAGGCGCAGAAAGCTATTATCCCTGCACTGATATTTAATACTGGCAAGATAATGCCTTATAATAAAGTGGCGTGGATGAGGCCTATGCCTATCTATTTTCATTTCCTGGAACCAATTGAAACAGAAGGTTTAACTTTGGACAATGTAGTGGAGCTGAAAGAAAAGGTGCATCAAGTGATGGAAATGTATTACCTGCAGCATCTTAACAATAAAGCATGACTTACAGTATTATAGGCAGTGGCAATATGGCATGGTTCCTGGCAAAGAGATTAACTTCTGCTGGGCACCAGTGCAGGGGTATATATGGACGGAATGAGGAGGAGGCCCAGGCCCTGGCGGAGTCGATCAATTCCGAGTTTTACAGGAAGGATTTTCATATTGAGGACGGGGAAGCGGATGTTTGTTTCCTGGCGGTTGCTGACCATGCTATAGAGCAGGTGGCAAAGAACATATCTTTCGAAAAAACGGTATTAGTGCATACCTCGGGATCTGTGGGTATGAGTGCTATTGCAGGCTCGGCTATAGATCATGCTGTTTTGTGGCCCGTGTATTCTATACTGAAAAATAGTTTGCCCAGTCACAGGGATATTCCTTTTGCATGGGAGGCCTCGTCTGCAAAGGCACAGAAATATTTGCTGATGATGGCGCATGGGATAACTGATATTTTGTTTGAGGCGAAGGATGAGCAGAGGAGATGGTTGCATTTATCGGCTGTAGTGAGCAATAATTTTACTACGCATCTGCTTACTATTTGCGAGCAGATATGTAAGACACATGATGTGCCCTTCTCTACCTTGCAACCTATTATTGAGCAGACTTTTGAACGCATTAAAAGAGAATCGCCTTATAATATACAAACCGGGCCGGCCAGGCGCGGTGATGACAGTACGATAGCAAAACATATTGAATTATTATCTGCTGAGCCGCATTGGCAGCAGGTTTACAGCGCTATCTCAGCCTCCATAGAGAACACCTATAAAGATGATATCAAAAAAAGCCATGATTAGAGTACCTTTGCGTCCTGATTACGAATAAAATAATACATGTATAGAATTAAATTTAAGTTTGAAGAGAAGGGATTGGAGCCTGTTACTTTGGAGAATGTTGCCCCCGGCCAGAGTATTTTAGAGGTAGCCCTTGATAACAATATAGAATTACATCATAATTGCGGCATGGTTTGCGCCTGCAGCACTTGTCATTTGTACCTGGAGAAAGGTGATGAATTTGTGCCTGAGATAAGTGAGCGGGAAGAAGATTTTATAGACAGGGCAAGGAACCCGAAGATCAATTCGAGGCTGGGTTGCCAATGTGTGCTGGATGATGGGGATGGGGAAATAGAGGTGACGATACCAGACCAGTCTGTGATAACGGGGGAATAAAACACCCCCTGGCCCCCTGAAGGGGGAAACATGTTTTGAAAAATAAATTGCAAATCACTTCTCCCCTTTAGGGGCAGGGGGTAAAATAAAAAACAATGGCTCATTACGAACCGCCGATACATTGGAGAGACCACGAGGACATAGCGATGAAGCTGTATGAACGCTTCGGGGATGATTATGGTGAAAGTAAGATATACAGGCTCAGATTTACGGAGCTGATAGAATGGGTGTTGGAGATACCTAATTTTGCAGGCAAACGCGAGGAATGCAATGAGGGACACCTGGAAATGATACAGTCCAAATGGGTGTATGAGTGGAGGGATAACCAGGGCTAGTCTGAATTTGGATTTGCGGGATTGGGGGATTAATTGGAGGTGAATATATCTTCATAAATGAATATTATTATTAAAAAAGCAAAATTCTCTTGGACGACTAATGGATTGGCGTATCTTACATGATAAATATGATAAATAATATTTTTTTGCTTGAAAGTCAGGATTAGTTACAAATATTTGTTGGTAAGTTCAATAAATTTATACATTGGCAATGAATTTTAATGCGAGACCACGCAAAAGATTATCCTTTACTCCTATCATGCTCAGTATGCTTTACTCAATGCAGCATCCAAGTCAATACGTCCAGTCGAACGATCTGATTATGAAATCACACTAAATGAACGCAAATTTTCAGGTGTTAAAAAATCCAATGAAGATCTCTCTAATTTTGTTTTCAGAAATTCCTCTGAGTTTGCTACCACTTACGGTTTCGATTTTCCTCGCGAATAATCCAGCAATCAAGGAGGTCCTATCAGTGACGAAGTATAAGAGGATGGCTATAAAAAATTAGTGAGAAAAATGACAACTCCAACTGTTGTAAGAGTGGAATTTCAAAATTAGCTGATGCGAAAGCGTCAAATCTAGGTTAAAACTAATGATCAACACTCAGGAGAGACAGAGGACCAAAGTCAGTATGATAAAAGCAGATACATTTACTTTACCAATGCCAAGACTTTTGAACAATTTACCAAGATGGCGAAGATCAGACCACA
>CAIYVS010000745.1 GCA_903929655.1 uncultured Bacteroidota bacterium
GTAAAATGGGCTTCAAATCGTGATTTCAAAGAACGAATGAATTTTAGTCTTAATGTTTGACTGAACTTCAGACCAAATATACGATTCCGTGAAGGCAGTTTCCAAATATATTTTGTTAATGGGGGTGAGTTGCCTGAGCAGGGTATAATTTTTGCTGCAATTAAGAATGGAAATCTAATTGGGATTTACTAAAACCATATAAAATGAACATTTTGAAGTTAAGCGGCATCGTGTTATTAGCCTTATGTTTTGCCAGTTGCAAACAGGAATGCGTAAAAAAATCGTGGGAAAAGGTAGATCATTCTATACAGTATGCTGAAAATAATCATATTACTGTTGATTCTGCTTTGTCAAAGTTTGGGTTATTACCCTTTCCGTATTACAAAGAGCAGTTTAGCAGCGAGCCAGGTGGTAAGTAGTCTGAATTTGGATTTGTTGGATTAGGGGATGGTGCTGGAAATTTGAACTTTTTTGTCTGAATCAGAATTTCCAGAATTTTAGAATTGGCAGAATTGGGGGCTGTGTGTCATCCTGGAAAAAGTTGACATTTTTTAATGGTAGTCTTGCTAGCGGTTGACAAAGGAATTTAAGTGGATACGACCATCATCATATAATAGAAGTGTTAAGTGCTAGTTATCCGAATTCAAAGGGGTTGTTAAATGCATTGTATTGTTTTAGTTAAGCGTTTTCATGTGCGAGTTTTGTATTGACAAACAAAAACAAACAAACATGAAAAAGATCATCCTTTTTTCACTTGCATTACTCGGCCTCGCACAGATAGCGGATGCGCAGGCTACTTCTTCAGCAAACCAGAATGTGGCTTTAAGTCTTAGCAATGCGATCGCAATAACTTTTGTGAGTTCGGGAACGAGCACGGGGGGAACTGTAAGCATCCCTTTCAATACGGTAAGCGATTATACCAATGGTGTTACTTCCTCTACCGAACAATTAAAAGTACAATCTAATAAAAATTTTAATGTGTCGATCCAATCTTCATCGACCAATTTCAGCTATAGCGGTTCCACAACTCCGGCACCTATTATGCAGATAGCAAGTGTGCTGCAGTTTTTAGTTTCGGCTAATAATACGGGCGGTAGTTTATCCTACACTTCTTATGCAAGTGTTCCTTCCGGTATGGGTACTATCATCAATTGGGGCAGCCCAGGCGGTAACCAGACTTTCAGCGTTACGTATAAAGCTAACCCCGGGTTTTCTTTTCCGGCGGGTACATATACTGCGAACATTATTTATACTGCTACACAGCCATAGTGCAATTTGTCTGAATCAGAATTTCCAGGATTTTAGAATTTACAGGATGGGGTGGTAAGCGCGATTTGTTTGGTGAACGTCATCGGTTTACTGCAATTTAACGAATTAACAATTTGCCATATCTCTCCTTTACTCTATTTCCTGTTCACCTTTGCTGTATGTTACATAAAACAAAGATCATAGCTACGGTTGGGCCGGCTTGCAATACTTATGAGAAGTTTCTGGCGTTATAAAGAAAACTGTTAAAATGAAAAATGTATAGTAATTTTAAGGTATGGAAGCATTAAAAATTGAAATATTAAATCCTAAGGCATTGCAATTGATAGAGGGCATGCAAGACCTGAAATTAATAAGAATAGGCCAGGAACCTGCTTCTAAACTGAAGGCTTACCTTAAAAAAACAAGGAGAAAAGCTACTTCTGCTCCCAGTATGGAAGAAATAACAAAAATGGTAGAAGAAGTAAGAGCAGAACGCTATGCAAAAAAATAATAATCTTAAGATTGTTATTGATACAAATCTTTGGATCAGTTTCCTCATTTCTCACAGACAAGACCGCCTAGACCATATTCTGACGCTTAAAAAAGCAAGGATCTTGTTTAGTATTGAATTATTAGATGAAATAAAAGTAACTATTGCCAAGCCTAAACTTAAAAAACATTTTGGAGTCCACGCAATGGAAGAAATGCTAACAAGCGTTGAAGATTACATAGACTTAGTGGAAGTAAAAAGCATAATTGAAATTTGCAGAGATAAAAAAGACAATTTTTTATTGGCTCTTGCTAAAGATGGTAATGCAGATTACCTGCTGACAGGGGATAAGGACCTTCTAGAACTTAAGAAAATCGGTAAAACAAAAATTGTCACCTTTTCAAAATTCCAAGAAGACACTTCTATTAAAAAGTAATGTACAATTTAATGAATTAACAATTTCCCATATTCCCCTTTACCCTATTTCCTCTTTACCTTTGCAGCATGTTACATAAAACAAAGATCATAGCTACGGTTGGGCCGGCTTGCAATACTTATGAGAAATTGCTGGCGCTGGTGCAGGCGGGGGTGAATGTGTTCAGGCTCAATTTTTCTCATGGCACGCATGAGGAGCATAAGAAGGTGATAGATTTTATTAATTCCATCAACCAGTCTTTTCCGCTGAATGTGGCTGTGCTTGCTGACCTTCAGGGCCCTAAGCTGCGTGTGGGCGAAATAGAAAATAACGCGCTGGACCTGAAACTTGGGGATGAGTTTTTATTTACAAATGAGAAGTGTACAGGCAATGCGGAAAGGGTATATATCTCTTACCCGGATTTTGCCAAGGATGTGCAGGTGGGCGAAAAAATACTGATTGATGATGGGAAGATAGAGGTGCTGGTGGTGGAGATAACTGCGGACAACCATGTAAGGGTGAAGGTGACTACGCCGGGTATCCTGTCATCGAAGAAAGGCATTAACCTGCCTGATACAAAAATTTCTTTACCCTCGCTTACTGACAAAGACCTTGCGGACTTAGATTTTATCATAAGCCAGGATATAGACTGGGTGGCGCTTTCTTTTGTGCGCAAACCGGAGGACATCGTGGACCTGAGGATGCGCCTGAAGGAAAAGAACAGCAAGGCGAAGATAATAGCCAAGATAGAAAAGCCGGAAGCGCTGGAACACCTGAGGGAAGTGATATTGGCATCGGACGCAGTGATGGTGGCGCGTGGGGACCTGGGCGTGGAGCTGCCTTTGCAGCAGATACCGATGATACAGAAGAACATCATACGCAAGTGCATACACCGGGCAAAACCTGTGATTGTGGCGACACAGATGATGGAGAGCATGATAGACCGTACGCGCCCCAACCGCAGCGAGATAACGGATGTGGCCAATGCGGTGCTGGAAGGCGCCGACGCTGTGATGCTGAGCGGGGAAACGGCTATGGGCCAATATCCTGAACTGGTGATAAAGACGATGGTGAGCATTATAGACGAGGTGGAAAAAGAGGAGGATGTATATAACCGTAATTTGGTACCCCAGTCGCACTCGCCTTCTTTTTTGAGTGATGCGCTTTGCTATAATGCGTGTGAAATTGCAAAGAATGTGAATGCTACTGCACTTATAGGGATGACACAGTCGGGCTATACGGGTTTTATGCTGAGCAGCTACAGACCACACTCTGCATTGTATGTGTTTACCAAAACCCAGGGCTTAGTGAACCAACTGAGCCTGAGCTGGGGTGTGCAGGCTTTCTTTTATGATAAGGAAGAGAGCGTGGATGGCATTATATCTGACCACATTCATTACCTGAAGGAAAAAGGTTTGCTGAAAACGGGGGATGTTGTAATTAATACGGGTAGCATACCTGTGCAGGAGCATTTGCCTACTAATATGCTGAAGATAAGTAAGGTTGGACCTTGATTCGCGTGATTAAAGGATTGCTTTGATGCTGATTTGAATTTGGAATTGGGATTGGGGGATTTGGGATTGTCATGCAGATACCCGCAGATACCGGCAGCAAAGTTTTTAGCATAAGGCGTATTAATTAAGTATGAGGTTATCAATGAGCCTTACATCTCCCAGTTTGGCTGCGATGAGGGCAACTGTGGGTGTGTTGGGTTGGTAATCGCCCATGAGGGTAAGATCATCTGCTTTTGCGAGGGAGACGTATTCGGGGTCGAAGCCTTTGTCTTTTAGGAGTTCTATACATTCTTTCCTGACGGTCTCAAAGTGGCTGGTATGTTGCTTGCTTTCGATTGACACAAGGCATTGGTATATAGTTGCGGCCTGGGGCCTTACAAATTCTGATAAGCGGCGGTTGCGGGAGCTCATGGCGAGCCCGTCGGCTTCGCGTCGGGTGGGACAAATGACGAGTTCTATTTTGTCTTGTATGCCCATAAGCCTGAGCAATTGTTTGATGACCATGCATTGCTGGTAATCTTTCTGGCCCAAATATAGCTGGTGGGGTTGCACCGCGTTCAGCAAGGTAGCTACTACCTGCCCTACGCCTTTAAAATGGCCGGGGCGTTGTGCGCCTTCCAATATGGTGTCGAGGTAGCCAAAGTTGAATGTAGGAGTGTTTGCGGGGCCTCCGGGGTACATTTCTGCTACAGAAGGCAGAAAAAGGACATCGCAGCCAGCCTCAATAAGCATTTCTATGTCGGCATCTATTGAGGAAGGGTATTTTTCAAAGTCTTTAATATCATTAAATTGCGTAGGGTTTACAAAAATACTACATATGACAAGGGTGTTCGCCGCCTTAGCCTGTTGTATTAAGGAGGTATGACCGGAGTGCAGGGCGCCCATGGTGGGAACAAAGCCCAAACGGGCACCGGCGGCCTTTTGCGGGGCGAGATAGTGTTGTAAATCAGCTATTTTCTTAAGGATAATCATGATTGCTTTTAAGCTAATTCTGCAAAGTAACGGTTGGAATTCAATATTTTCGTAATTTTGCAGACAATTTTCAGGCTTTTTACACCTTTTCGATTTTAAAATAATATTGACGCAAAGCATGTCTGCAGACACAAAAAAACGCGTTTTAATTGTAGCGAATGAACTTTCACCTTATATAGAGTTTACGGATTTCGCCCAGATTTTAAACAAGCTTGCAATTAAAACTTTTGACGCCGGACTGGAAGTTCGTGTTATTATGCCAAGGTTTGGGATGATAAATGAACGCCGCCACAGGTTGCATGAAGTGGTTCGTTTATCAGGTATCAATGTTATCATTGATAAGGATGACTACCCACTGATCATTAAGGTGGCATCGCTGCCTAATGCGCGCCTCCAGGTTTACTTCATGGACAATGAAGATTATTTCAAGCGCAAAGCTGTGTTCAGAGACGACCAGGACAATTTCTTTGATGACAATGCGGAGCGCATGATATTTTTCTGCAAAAGTGCGCTTGAGACTGTAAAAAAATTCGGATGGCCGCCACATGTGATCCATTGCCATGGCTGGATGACTTCTTTATTGCCTTTATACCTGAAGACTGCTTATAAGAAAGAACCTGTGTTTGGATACTCAAAGGTTATATATACTGCCCAAGGCGACCAGTTTAAGGAAAAACTAAATCCTAATTTTGTAAAGAAGGCACTGATCAACAATGAAATAAAAGAAAAGGATTTTGAATCTTTTAAAGAAGGTACCAATGCTGCGCTTACCATAGGGGCTGGCAAATATGCAGATGTAGTGGTGTTTGGGGACAATCTTTCTGATAAAAAAGTGGTTGACGATATAAAACCAAGCAGGTATAAAAAAGTGTTGAAATATGATGAGCTTTGGAAAGATGATGTTACCCAATTGCTTGATCTTTATAAAACCTTAACAGAGTCTTAGAAATTCTTTTATCACTTTAGCATAAAATAAGAAACTTGAAGCGATATCCAGGCAGTCTCGTGGCTGTATTAGCATTTATAGTAATGATTGCCCTTGTTGAGACAGGCTGCAAAGAGAATACCCTTATTGATGCGAGAGTAGACCCTAATCATAATAATGCACTAACCTTTAATAAGTATTTCCCGGTAATAAGCAAGAGTATTACAGATACCCCTGCTGCTACCAGTTCTTCCTATCAGAGTTTGCCAACCTATGCAGGCTTAGGTGTTATTAGTGCAAATGCAGATCCTTATTTCGGTGGTATGAGCTCGAGCATTTTCATGCAAGTGATCCCTACTTATACAAGTACAAGTTTCCCCACAGGATTGAAAATAGACTCTGCAGTTTTGATATTACCCTATTCTTATACCA
>CAIYVS010000746.1 GCA_903929655.1 uncultured Bacteroidota bacterium
CGGCATAATTGCGGGAGCTTCTTTAGACACCTTTACCAAAAACGGGGCCTTGTTCGATCCTAAAAGCACATGGGGCTTTTCTTTGGGCATCGTATACATCTATTGGATAAGTGCAGTTTTGCTTTTATATTTTCCCTGCAAGTGGTTTATGAATGTTAAAATGAAGCACAAAAAATGGTGGCTGAGTTATCTGTAATACAGCCATTAATCCCATCTTTTCAAAACATCTTCCATTAGCGCTTTTATTTGGGCATTGCATAGATTGCCTATACTACCTTCATGTGTATGATGTAATGCCTCCTTATAATTAAAAGTACCCTTCTCTACTTCATCCCCAACCTGTTTATATGCCTCCCTGAATGGGATTCCCTGGTTGACAAGAGCGTTTACCTTCTCTACTGTAAAAAGGTATTTGTACTTTTCGTCATCGAGTATATTTTCTTTCACAATTATTTGCTCCAGCATGATGCAAGCCATTTGCAGGCATGACTTCAGTTCTTCAATCGCCGGGAATAATATTTCTTTAGTAAGCTGCAGATCCCTATGATAACCTGAAGGAAGATTATTAACAAGCAAAGTAAGCTCATTAGGTATAGATTGAATACGGTTGCATTTGGCACGAATAAGTTCAAACACATCGGGATTCTTTTTGTGTGGCATGATGCTGCTGCCGGTAGTTAAGGAAGCAGGAAAGCTTATAAACCCAAAATTCTGATTCATAAACAGGATAACATCCATACTAAAACGGGATAAAGTAGCGCTGATAGAACTCATGGCCATTGCTACAAATCGTTCGGTCTTACCCCTGCTCATCTGCGCATATACACTATTATAATGCAGGGAATTAAAATTAAGCAATTGTGTGGTAAGTGTTCTGTTAAGCGGGAAAGAGGAGCCATAGCCTGCACCAGAACCCAGTGGGTTTTTATCAGCCATATGATATGCAGTGCCTAATAAATCCATATCATCTACCAAGCTTTCTGCATAGGCCCCAAACCACAGGCCAAATGAAGATGGCATGGCGAGTTGCATATGGGTATAGCCCGGCAGCAACTTGTCTTTATGCGTTTCGCTGAGATGCAACAGGAGCTCAAACAATTTCAAAGATGCAATCTTGATTTCCAGTAATTGCTCTCTTAAATACAATTTTATATCAAGCGCAACCTGGTCATTACGGCTGCGGCCGCTATGTATCTTTTTCCCTGCATCCCCTATCTTTTCTGTAAGCATCAACTCTACCTGGGAATGTATATCCTCCACATCCTCCCTCAAAGAAAATTCGTCATTCTCTATATCGGCAAGAATATTGGTCAATTCATTCTTCAATATGCTAAAATCCGCCTCAGACAATAAACCCACACTTTGCAACATGGTGATATGTGCCAGCGAACCCAATACATCATACTTGGCCAATATCATGTCGAACTCCCTGTCGCGACCGACAGTAAAATTTTCTATTATTGCTGATATCTCCGTATTTTCTTTCTGCCAGAGTTTCATAATATTTTGTTTAGCACTTCAATATAGGTATTGATACCTTCTCTTATCTCATCGGTGTATATAAATTCATCAGCAGTGTGACTACGGGCAGAATCACCAGGACCCATTTTCAATGCAGGAAATGGCATCAAAGCCTTGTCTGATAATGTGAGTGAGCCATAATATTTTAGTCCTGCCTGCATGCCGGATTTGATAATCGGGTGTTCAAGTGAAATAGAGGATGAACGCAATCTCATACTTCTTGCTTCCACATCACAATGTACATGCTGCCTGATTGTCTCCAGTATCTCTTCATGAGTATAACATTCATTGATCCTGATATCGACAGTAAAGTGACATTCAGCAGGCACCATATTATGTTGTGTGCCGGCGTTTATCATAGTTACCGTCATTTTTACCGGACCCAGTAATGGAGAAGTTTTAGAGAACGTATAATTCTTAAACCAGCCCAAACAGTTCATTGCTTTGTAAATGGCATTGTCACCTTCATCCCGTGCGGCGTGTCCTGATTTCCCTTTACAAATGCAATCAACTACCATTAATCCTTTTTCTGCAATGGCCATTTCCATTTTGGTGGGTTCGCCTACTATTGCAAAATCTATTTTACCCAGCTCAGGCAATAAAGCTTCTATTCCCTTATTCCCTGATATTTCTTCCTCAGCGCTTGCGGCAAACACCAGGTTATATTTCAGATCATCCCGATCATAAAAATGCAGGAAAACAGCCAGGAGAGAGACGAGGCTAGCCCCTGCATCATTAGAACCCAGGCCATAAAGTTTACCATCTTTTTCAAGAGCTGTAAAAGGATCCAGTGTATAATCTTTATTGGGCTTTACAGTATCGTGGTGTGAGTTTAAAAGAATAGTTGGCTTATTACTATCAAAATGTTTATTCACAGCCCATACATTATTAATGCATCTCTTCGACAATATATTCCTGCTGTTGAGGAATTGCTGAAGCGCAATAGCAGTTCCCTGCTCCTCTTTACTGAAAGAGGGGATGCCTATAAGTTGCTTCAACAAACTTAGTGCATCATCATACAAGCTTGTAAATTCCTGCTTACTCATAATATACTTGTACCTCCGGTTCCTGCAAACAGTTTGTCAAATTCGGCCGCATGGCCTATAAGTACTTTTTTCACACCTTTCCTGATGGCTGCAAAAGCATTCTCCAGTTTGGGTATCATGCCGTCAGTAATAATTCCTTGCAGTTTTATATCTTCAAAACTCTGTTCGTCAATCTTGCTGATCACTGAATCATCATTTACAGGATCGGTCAAAACACCTTTTTTCTCAAAGCAATAGATCAATTGCACATCCATCAGGTCTGCCATACTTTTTGCAAGTTCCTGGGCAATGGTATCAGCATTCGTATTTAACATAGTCCCTGCCCCATCGTGTGTCAAAGGCGCGAAAACAGGTGTAAGGCCGCTTTCAAGTAACATCTTTAGAACTTTAGTGTTGACCTGTTCACTTTTCACATCCCCCACAAAACCATAATCCACTTCTTTAACCGGCCTCCTGTTAGCCTCTATAAGATTTGCATCCGCGCCTGTAAGGCCAATTGCATTGCATCCCAAGGCCTGCAGCGAAGCAACTATTTTTTTATTGATGGATCCCGCGTAGACCATCGTCACTAAATCCAAAGTAGCTGCGTCTGTTATGCGTCTTCCATTCACATAATTAGGTTCAATACCCAATTTCTTCCCGATCTCGGTGGCAATCTTACCACCTCCGTGCACCAATATTTTATATCCTTTAACCGTAGCAAAAGACTTGAGAAAAGAAGTTAACTGCTTTTCGTCATCAATTATATTGCCGCCTATTTTCACTACTGCTAATTGTTGCATGAGCCTCCCTTTATAATTTCAGCAAGTACTGCCTGTGCAGCCCATACCCTGTTGGACGCTTGTTGTGTAACAATGCTGTTGGTCCCGTCAAGTACCTCGTCACTCAGTTCTACATTTCTTCTTACCGGAAGACAATGCATTATTTTGGCATTGTTGGTTCCCCGCAAATGTTCTGTGGTCAGCATCCAGCTATTGTCCTCGCTAAGCACTTTCCCATAATCTTTATAAGAGCTCCAGTTTTTTACGTAAACAAAATCTGCGCCCTTCAATGCTTTTTCCTGGTCATATTCTATAGTGGCTCCTTTTGTAAATTGTTCATCCAGTTCATAGCCCTCCGGATGGGTGATATAGAAATCAGCCTTACCCCAGGCATTCACCCATTGAGCGAAAGAATTTGCAACACACTGAGGTATAGGTTTGATATGTGGCGCCCAGGTAAGTACAACCTTAGGCTTTGGCTTAATATCGGCAAATTCAGACATGGTAATAATGTCCGTGAGACTTTGTAAGGGATGTAAGGTTGCGCTTTCGAGGCTGACTACAGGCAGTCCGGCATATTTCATCAGTTGACTAACCAGCACTTCATTGTAATCATCCTCCCTGTTTAGCAGGGATGGAAATGTTCTGATGCAAAGAATATCAAAATACGCTCCGAATATGGGTGCGGCATCCTTTATATGTTCAACCGAAGTGCCGTTCATTACAGCTCCGTCTTCAAATTCCAGCTTCCAGCCCTCTTTATCCATATTAAAGACCACAGCCTCCATACCCAAATTGCGGGCGGCTATCTGTGTGCTTAAACGTGTACGCATACTGGGATTTAAAAACAAAAGCCCTATACGCTTGTTCTGTCCAAGCATTTTGTCTTTAAAAGGCGCAGCTTTATATGAAAGCGCTTGCTGTACCAAATGTTCTATATCAGGAACATCATAAACTGAGATAAAATTATTCATTTCTTCAGGACGGCATAAATTTGATCAGGAATTATTATTTGCTAGTTCTGTTTTTATTGCATTAATTAATTTGTCAGCATCTTCTTTCTGAATATTCAAAGCAGGCAATAAGCGTATTACATTGGGCTTAGCTTCGCCTGTAAAAATATGTTGCTTGAACAAAAGATTTTTGCGCAGGTCTTTATATTGCGCAGGCACATCAAAACCAATCATTAAACCCCTGCCTCTAACATTCTCCAGTTCGGGAATATTACGCAGTTCCTGCATGATATAGTCACCCATATGATGCGCGTGAGACAATAATGCTTCGTTTTCAATTACTTCCAACACTGCCAAAGCTGCTGCACAAGCAAGATGGTTTCCACCGAATGTGGTACCCAGCATGGAATATTTAGCTTCTATATGGGGAGCAATCAAAATCCCGCCAATAGGGAAACCATTACCCATTCCCTTTGCCATGCTATAGATGTCTGCATTCACCCCTGCATAGTCATGAGAGAAAAATTTACCGCTACGTCCGTAGCCACATTGCACACCATCTGCTATATATATAGCCCTGTGCTGTGTGCACAAGGCCCTTATCGCCTGTAAAAATTCTTCGCTCGCAAGGTTAATACCCCCCACGCCCTGTATGCCTTCTGTAATTACAGCAGCCACCTCATCTCCGTGATTGGAAAAATAGATGCTGAGACTATCTACATCGTTGAAGGGAAGAAAAGTAATATTATCGGTTCTGTTCACCGGTGCAACTATCTGCTCATTATCTGTTGCAGCCACTGCAAGAGAAGTGCGGCCATGAAAAGATTTTGAAAAGGCAACGATCTTTTTCCGCCCTGTTACAAATGAAGCCAGTTTCATCGCGTTCTCATTTGCTTCAGCACCGGAATTGCAGAGGAATAGTTGATAATCTTCTTTCCCGGAAATCTTCCCAAGCTTATCGGCCAATTCCACCTGCAAAGGAATTTTAATGGAATTGGAATAAAACCCGATCTTATTTAATTGTTCGGTAATTCTATGAACATAATGCGGGTGTGTATGGCCAATGGATATTACCGCATGGCCGCCATAAAAGTCCAGGTATTCCTGTCCTTTATCGTCCCATACATAGGAGCCATTACCTTTGGTAATAGTTATATCATTAAGCGGATAAACGTCAAATAGTTTCATCGTATATTATTAAAAAGAACTCGCTTTTAATTGTAAGCCTGTTTGCTCTGCCAAACCAAATATTAAATTCATATTCTGCACTGCCTGCCCTGATGCACCTTTCAATAGGTTGTCTATGGCGGAGTGGATGACTAATTTGTCGTCCACTTTTTCCAGATGAATGAGGCATTTATTAGTATTTACCACCTGTTTCAGGTCAATCATTTCCTTACTGACATGTGTAAATGGATGTTCTTTATAATAAGAGCTATATAAATCATAAGCAGCCTCCAGGCTCAGATCAGATGGTGTATAAGAGCTGACATAGATACCTCTTGCGAAATCCCCCCTCCATGGAATGAAATTTACATTGGCAGGCTGCGCTTGTAATTGCTGAATGCTTTGCATGATCTCATTCATATGCTGATGAGATAATGATTTGTAAGCCTGCACATTGTTTACACGCCAGGAGAAATGAGAGGTTTCCTGCAATTTTTGCCCTGCGCCTGTGGAACCTGTAATGCCTGTGGTATGCACATCTTTCAATAAACCTGCTTTGGCAAGCGGCAATACGCCCAATTGAATGGCGGTTGCAAAACAACCGGGATTGGCAATATTCCGGGCTTGCTGTATTTGCTCTTTGTTAAGTTCAGGCAAGCCATATACAAATTGCCTGCCTGCAAAGGCTGCACTCTTTACCAGCCTGAAATCCTGCGAAAGATCAATGATCTTTATTTTTTCATCTATTTTATTTGATTCCAGGAAGGTCTTTGCTTCTCCATGCCCTACGCAGAGAAAAAGCATATCTATATTACTATTGAGCTCTGAACTAAAATGAAGATCAGTCTCCCCAAGCAAGTCTCCATGAACCTTATGCACAGGCTGACCGGCATTGCTCCTGCTATGAACAAATACAATATCCGCGTTGGGATGGCGCAAAAGTATCCGCAGCATTTCACCGCCTGTATAACCGGCCCCGCCAACAATGCCCACCTGTATTTTAGTACTAATGCTCATTTCTTAAATATCAGTTTTCCTGCTGAATTGCCTGTGTTATGTCTTTATTAATTAAATGATAAATCCCTACCTGGTTGCCGAATATCTTGGCAAATCCTTTTACATCATCTCCAGTCCAGCCATTATTCATTTCCCCATAGGAACCGAATTTGCTGTTCATAAGATCATGTTCGCTTTCTATACCGGTAACAGTGAAGCGGTAAGGCTCCAATGTAACAAACACTTTGCCACTAACAGTTTTCTGTGAGTCTTCCAGGAAGCACTCTATATTACGCATGGTAGGGTCCAGCATCATGCCTTCATGCAGCCAGTTGCCATACCAGGAGCTTAACTGGTCTTTCCAGTATAATTGCCACTTGGTTAAAGTATGTTTTTCAAGCAGGTGGTGGGCTTTGATGATGATTAACGGTGCAGCGGCTTCAAAACCAACGCGTCCTTTAATTCCGATGATCGTATCGCCTACATGTATGTCCCTGCCTATGCCATAGGGCTGGGCGACAGACTGCAGATATTGTATAACTTCTACCGGGTGCGAAAAAATAGTTCCATCAACACCTTTCAATTCTCCTTTTTCGAAATGCAGTTCTATATTCTTCCTGCCTGTTTCTGTAACTTGTGTGGGCCAGGCAGTTTCTGGTAAATATTCTTTACTGTTAAGCGTTTCCTTACCACCAACCGAAGTTCCCCATAAGCCCTTATTAATGCTGTACCTGGCCTTCTCAAAATTCATCTCCACTCCATTTGCCTTCAGGAAACTGATCTCTTCTTCACGGCTCAGTTTCATATCCCTTATCGGGGTTATAATGCCAATACCGGGTATCATACTTTGAAAAACCATATCAAAACGCACCTGGTCGTTGCCCGCACCTGTGCTGCCATGGGCCACAAAATCTGCATTCACAGATTTTGCATATTCCGCTACGGAAATAGCCTGTATCATACGCTCGGCACTCACACTCAGGGGATATGTAGCGTTTTTCAGCACATTGCCATATACCAGGTATTTAATGCAACTCTCATAATACTCCTTCATCACATCCACTACTTTGAAGGAAGCAACCCCAAGATCGTAAGCCCGCGCTTCTATTTTTTTAAGGTCATCCTCACTAAAGCCACCTGTTTGCACGGTAATGGCATGCACTTCCAATTGCTCAACCCTGGAAAGATAAATGGCGCAGTAGGTTGTATCTAGGCCCCCGCTATATGCTAATACTACTTTTTTCATTATTAAATCAGATGTATTTTAATATGCTTGCGTACAAAGCAAAAATGGATAAGACAAAATGATTCCTTTTAAAATTCCTCAAAAACCTGAACTGCTTTAAACGCAACAGACGTTCATAGACTTTTTGCTTGTTTACAAAAGCTGCTGTTGTTTCCTCGGGCTTATAATGGTCTTTAGGGTCATACAGCATAGCTGTACAAAGGCAGTTTTTACGCCCTTTGCTCATCAGTATATCATAATTCACACAGCTTTTGCAGCCCTGCCAGAAAGCCTCGTCCTGGGTAAGCTCGGGGTAGGTCACAGGTTCATATCCAAGCTCACTGTTAATTTTCATTACAGCAAGGCCTGTAGTTAAACCAAAAATCTTTGCTTCCGGATATTTTTCCCGGCTCAGATCAAAAATTCTCTTTTTGATCTGCTTTGCAAGTCCGCTTTTTCTGAACTCCGGCACTACAATAAGGCCTGAATTGGCTACGTATTCGCCATCACTCCAGCTTTCTATATAACAAAAGCCTGCCCACCTGCCATCTGGGGCAAGAGCTATAACGGCTTTACCTTCCAGCATTTTGGTCTGCAAATATTCAGGTGTGCGTTTTGCTATACCCGTGCCCCGAGCTTTTGCAGATTCCTCCATTTCCGTGCATATATCAATCGAAAAACCTGTATGGCGCTTATCCGCCACCATAACTTTAAAGCCTTGGCTCATTTTTACTAAATAATTAAAGAATAAATAATACCATCGCTTCCATTTAAAATGAAAGCATTGTAAACGAAGGTTATAAAAACCTCTTCAACAGGAAAAGCTGTTGGAATAACTTGGTATCAACGTCGCACCCGGAAGAACACTTGCTTGTAAGAAAAAACTGTCCTTTCGGAAACAGCAAAAAAACCTGAACCGGAGCACATTTGTGCGTCGTGACTGGCCGGTAGCATTAAAAAGGTTTTTTTCATTTCGTTATTTGGTTAGGAAATAAACGGTTAATTTTTTAAAGGATGCAAAGTAAAAGAATTTTTATATAACAAATCAAATGTTTTTTGTTAAAAACAAAAAATTAATACACGCTTCATTTAGAAAAATCCCGGTAGCTACCCTTAATGCCTTAGTATCCAACACTTATGTCAAAGAACTTCTCTACAAGCTATTTGACTGGGCAGGAAACAGAAAGTAAAAGCATGTTAAAGCTGCAAGCCTACATTTAACATTTTGCCCTTAAAAGCGCTACCTGTAGAGCTTTTTGTTAGGTTTTGCGCCCATATAGAAAACCAATTCTCCGCCCTTCATGATGTCGGAATGTGTGATATAATTATGTTCCAGCACTTGCCCATTGAGGAGTATCTTTTGCACATAAACATTCTGATCGCTTTGACCTAGGGCTTTTATAGTAAATGTCTTGCCATTCTCTAAGTGAACCAGGGCTTCTTTTACCGAGGGGCTTCCCAGTGAATACCTGTCGGAACCGGGCGCAACCGGATAAAAGCCCAATGCGCTGAAAATATACCAGGCGCTCATTTGCCCGCAATCATCATTGCCACTTAATCCGCCAGGTGTAGGGAGATACATTTTCTTCAGTATCATCCGCACTTTTTCCTGCGTCTTCCAGGGCTCGTTGGTCCAGTTATAGAGATAGGCAATATGGTGCGAAGGCTCATTGCCATGCACATAATTGCCAATAATGCCATCTCTTGTTATATCCTCTGTCTCCTCAAAAAATTTATCGGGTAGCTGCATGCTAAACAGGGAATCCAGGTGAGCGACAAAACGTTTTTTACCTCCCATCATTTTTATCAGTTCATCAGGTGCATGTGGCACATACAGACTATAATTCCAGGCATTGCCCTCTATAAAACCGGGCTCATCCGTATTTAAAACATTAAAGTCTTTCTTGAAAGTACCATCACTCAATTTAGGACGCATAAAGCCTGCGGAAGGATCATACACATTCTTATAGTTCTCAGAACGTCGAATAAATTCATCATAAATATCCTTCCTGTTCAGTTTTTTTGCCATCTGGGCAATACACCAATCATCGTAGGCATATTCCAGCGTCTTTGAAACAGAGGACGAATTTTTATCTTCCGGCACATAGCCCATACTCATATAATACCCCAGGCCATCATAATTTTTATGCGTAGCAGTTGCCACACAGGCATCCAGGGCATGATTTGCATCAAAATGCACATTGCCTTTTACTACAGCATCGGCAATTACAGATACACTATGGTAACCGATCATGCACCAATTCTCATTGGCATAATGCGACCATATGGGCAGCATATGATGTACACTTTGGTCATAGTGCGCCAACATAGAACTAATCATATCTGAATTTCTCCTGGCCTGGATGATATTAAATAAGGGGTGTAACGCGCGATGGGTATCCCAGAGAGAAAAGGTGGTATAATTAATAAATCCATCTGCCATATGCACTTGTTGGTCCAGGCCTTTGTATGTGCCTGTATCGTCCATATAAATTGTGGGACTTATAAAAGCATGGTACATAGAGGTGTAAAAAGTCTCCATTTCCTCCTTACGGTCCGATTGAATTTGTATTTTTTCCAATTCCCGCTCCCATTGCGCCTGTCCTGCTTCTTTCACTTTTTCAAAGTCCCAGCCAGGTATTTCTGAATACAGGTTTTCCAAAGCATAATGAGTGCTGACAGGAGACAAAGCCAGCTTGATTTTGATCTTCTCCCCTTCCCCCGTTTTGAAATTAAAATAAGCCCTTATCTGCGTCCCTGCCATTTCAGGAAAGTTTTTATCCATTTTAAATTTTCTCCAGAAGCCTCTATATACCTCTTTCTTCGAATTATCCTGAAAACCATAATCTGTGAAGGGTTTTGAGAATGCCATCGCAAAATATACGGTACGGTTCCTGGCCCAGCCGTTTGTTTGCCTGTAGCCTGTAATCAAAGAATCATTCTCTACTCTTATATATGTCCAGACATTTTTGTCCGGGTAGTTATAGATACCATACATCATGTCCAGGATAATATGGGCATCGTCGGATTTGGGGAATGTGTATTGATGAAAACCTACCAGGCTGCTAGTGGTGAGCTCGGCAATAATATTATGGTCTTCCAGTTTCACTTTGTAATAGTCAGGTTCTGCTACCTCGGTACTATGTGAGTAAGCAGAGCGATAGCCGTTTTCAGGGTGATCTGCCGTACCGGGGTTTAATTGTAAAGTTCCGGTTGTGGGCATTATCAGAAAATCTCCCAGATCAGAATGCCCGGTGCCGCTAAAATGCGTATGAGTAAATCCTACAATAGTTTTATCATCATACTGGTAACCAGCGCAATATTTATAGACATCTTTATTGTATTTGCCATTTATCTCATAAGGAATGGTATCTGTTTCAGGGCTTAACTGTACCGCACCAAAAGGCACTGTAGCGCCGGGATAAGTATGTCCCATTTTTTGAGTACCTATAAGCGGGTTTACATAGTCAATTAGTTTTTTCGCCTGTTTGTCTTGTGCCATACAAGCAGAACCGGCAAATAGTAGTATAATATTTATAAATTGTCGCATTGGGCAAACATTGTAGCTGTCTGGTTTTAAATGTAACAATAATTATCTGTCAATTTAAAATCTGCTCTTTGTATCTTGCAAAAACAAAGATCAAAAATGACAGAACCATTAGCGCTCGGCATTGATATAGGCGGAACAAAAACGGCTTTCGGCCTGGTGAACAGGGAAGCGAAAATAGTATTAAATGGCAGCATACCCACTACAGGGCATGGTGCTGTAGAGCAGTATGTTATGGCATTGAAAGAAGCCATCGAACCTATTTTAGAGCAGGCAGGAAAAAATAATATTATAGGCGGCGGCGCAGGAGCGCCGAATGGCAATTATTATACAGGAGAAATCATGTTTGCCCCAAACTTACCCTGGCATGGCGTTATCCCTTTAGCTAAACTTTTATCAGATGCACTCGGAATTAAAATAAAGCTCAACAATGATGCTAATGCTGCCGCAATCGGAGAAATGACTTATGGAGTGGCAAAAGGCATGAAGGATTTTATATTGGTTACCCTTGGCACAGGTGTAGGCAGCGGGTTTGTTGCTAACGGGCAATTGATATACGGGCATGACGGCTTTGCAGGGGAACTGGGACATGTCATTGCAGTGAGAGACGGGAGGAAATGCGGTTGCGGGCGTAATGGTTGTCTTGAAACCTATGCATCGGCAACCGGAGTTGTACGCACTGCCGAACAATGGCTTGAAGAAAGGAGTGATGCTACTTTATTAAGAGAACTCAAAGGCAAAATAACATCCGAAACTATATTTGAAGCTGCAGAAAAAGGAGACGTGTTTGCCCTTGAAATATTTGATTATACAGCAAAGATATTAGGACAAACCCTGGCCGATATGGTAGCCATCACATCACCACAAGCCATTATTTTCTTTGGCGGACTTTCCCAGGCAGGAGATATACTATTGAAGCCTGTGAAAAAATATATGGAAGAAACTATGCTGAACATTTTTAAGAACAAAGTGGCCATTTTACAATCAGCCTTCAGCGACGCCAATGCAGCTATACTGGGAGCCAGTTCTATGGCATGGTAATGATTTGACAACTTTTCGAGAAGTTGTCAAATCTGGCTCTTTATGCAAGCAGATGCGGCCTTTCCCGGTAAACCTTCCAAACAAACTCACCAAACAAAGTATTGGCCCAGGCAAACCATGAACGGGTAAATTTGGTTGCATCATCTTTGTAAAACGACTCATGCATAAAACCTGTACCTGCATGTGTATGTTGCAAAGTGTCAAGGCAGTACTTTACTTCCTTATCATCATTGCTTGTTAAACCACGCATAATGATACTCATAGGCCATATATAATCCATGCCTACATGCGGCCCACCGCCGCCTTCTGCAACCTTGCCTTTAAAGAAAAAGGGATTATCTTCCGACAAAACATATTTCCGGGTATCCTGGCAAACTTCGTCATCTTTCATCAGGGGTATTAAATACTGCAATGACAAAAGCGATGGAATATTGGCATCATCCATCAGGTTAAAACTTCCGAATCCATTCACTTCATAAGCATATATCTCACCAAATTTTTCAGTCTTGATTTTAGCATTTTGGTCCAGGCCATTGTTTATTTGTTTTACAAGTGCATCTATTTCAGACGTATCCAGCTTACTTTTTACATTACCCGCAATGACAGACAACTGCATCAGAGAATGCATAGCAAAGAAATTACTTGGTATTAAATATGGATAGATGGTGGCATCATCGCTTGGTCTGAACATAGAGCAGATCAAACCATTAGGTTTTACCGGGTTGCCATAGCCATTCATCGGCAGCGTATCTGTTGAACTGGTTGTGCGTCGTTGGAAACTATAAGGTCCATGACCATCAAAACGCTGTTGTTCCTTAAATGTTTTAATGACCAGTTTCATAGCCTCAAACCACTCTTCATCAAATGCAGAACTGTCTCCTGTTGTTTCCCAGTAACCATATGCCAGGCGAATAGGATAACACAAACTATCCACTTCCCATTTGCGTTCATGTATGCCACGCCGCATTTCGGTATTGTCCTTATGCCATTCGCTCAGCTTATGCTCATTCTTATAAAATGCATTGGCGTAGGGATCCCTGATAATACATTTTGCCTGCCTGTGGATGACACCTTTAATTAATTGTTGTAAGTCTTTATCTTCTTTGCACAATGGCAAATAGGGCCATACCTGGGCAGATGAATCCCTGAGCCACATGGCATCTATATCGCCTGTAATCACGTAGGTATCCGGCTTACCATCTATCATATCAAAATCAACGGTGGTATCCAGTGTATTAGGGAAACAGTT
Source organism: uncultured Bacteroidota bacterium (assembly GCA_903929655.1). Taxonomy (GTDB): domain Bacteria; phylum Bacteroidota; class Bacteroidia; order Chitinophagales; family Chitinophagaceae; genus JABDGU01. The sequence goes on from CAIYVS010000746.1 coordinate 13,507, forward strand.
CTCAAACATCCAGCCTATCTCTTTATTACCAATGTTCTTTTTCACTTCAGCTATCACTTTTTCCACTGCTTTGCTCTTAAACCTTCTTTTCTTTTCTTCTATACGCACTACCGGGAAAACGGCATTGCTGCTTTTGCTGAAAGAATAGGGAGCGATCAAAACACCAGCAGCTACCAGCGAGGATTGAGCAATAAAACGCCTTCTGTTCATAGCTTAAATGTATAAAGAACTTAGATATAAACATACAAGCTTCTGAAAAGGTAAACTTATAGTATATTTAATCCAAACATGGAAAAATGACTGCTTCTGCAATAAGAAAATACTGCTCCGTAATTATAGTATGTTTTTCATTTATAACACCTTCTACCCACGCTCAAAACCTCACCCGCTATGTAAACCCATTCATAGGTACAGGCGGGCACGGGCATACTTATCCCGGTGCTACCGTTCCTTTTGGCATGGTGCAATTAAGCCCCGATAATGGCTCTGAGGGCTGGGACTGGTGCAGCGGATATAATTACAGCGATTCTACCATAGCAGGCTTCAGCCATATGCATCTTAGCGGTACAGGCTGTGGCGACTGGACAGATATCTCCGTTATGCCCAATACAGGACTTTTCCCGGATACCGGCAGGTTCTTTAAAGTAAAATTCAGCCATACGAATGAAAAAGCAAGCCCTGGTTATTATAGTGTAAAATTGGACAATGGCATTGAAGCCGAATTGGCCGCGACTGAAAGATGTGGTTTTCACAAATATACCTTCCCTGCAAATTGTAAACCTGTTATCCGTTTTGATCTTGGTTACAATATTAATTATGACGAACCCATGGAGACCTCTTTACAAAAGATAGATGATTCCACCATTGTCGGATACCGTTATTCAAAAGGCTGGGCGCAGGTGCAGAAAGTTTATTTCGCAGCGCGTACTTCTGTCCCATTCAGCAAGTTATACTTTTCAGAAAAACAAAAAGACAATGAGTCGGGCCTAAAAGCAAAAATGGTAAGGGGCCAGTTAATATTTGAAAATGCTGCGGGTAAAACCATTATGATGAAAGTGGCATTATCTACCGTCAACACCAATAAAGCTTTGCAAAACTTAAATGAGATAAAGGGCTGGGACTTTAACAAAGTAAGAACTGATGCTGAACAAAAGTGGGAAACAGAGCTGGAAAAGATACAGATCAATACCACAGATAATAACCTAAGAACCATATTTTATACGGCGCTCTACCATACCTGTATGGCTCCTGTATTATACTCCGATCCTGACGGCTACTACAAAAATGCAAAAGGGAATGTCTTAAAAATGAAGAAGGGACAGCGTTATACTGTTTTCTCATTATGGGATACCTTCCGGGGACTGAACCCTTTATTTACCATAACACAAACCGGAAGGGACCTGGATATATTGAACAGCATGTTAGCCTTTTGCGATGAGAATGGCCTTTTACCTGTCTGGGACCTCAGCACTTTCGAAACAAATTGCATGAGCGGTTACCATGCGGTGCCGGTGCTGGCAGATGCGGTGCTGAAAGATTTTCCCGGACTGGATGCGGAACGTGCTTATGAGGCCATGAAAAAAAGCGCCTTCCAAACCATGAGGGGCATACCCTTTTATATTCAATATGGCTATATACCGCAGGATAAAATGGGACAAAGCGTTACTTATACTTTGGAATATGCCTATGACGACTGGTGTATAGCACAAGTGGCAAAAAAATTAGGCAAGACAGAAGACTATAAACTTTTTATGAATAGGGCCAATGCATACACATTGCTCTTTGACAAAAAAACGGGTTTTATAAGAGGCAAAAATGCAAACGGCGATTGGGTTTTGCCTTTCGACCCTTATGTATCTACTGTTGTGGAAGGGCAGTCTATGTATGAAGAAGGGAATGCATGGCAGTACACTTTTTTTGTTCCTCACGATGTAAGAGGCCTTGCTAAAGAATATGGCAACTATGATAAATTCATACAAAAATTGGATTCTCTCTTCACAGTTTCCTCTGAGGTAAAAGGCGAGAACAAACCGCCTGATGTAAGCGGCCTCATAGGCCAATACGCTCATGGCAACGAGCCAAGTCACCATATTGCCTATATGTATGATTTTGTAGGCGCACCCTGGAAAACACAGCAGAAGATCAGGATGATCGTAGATTCCATGTACCATAATAATATGGACGGATATGCAGGCAATGAAGATTGCGGGCAGATGAGCGCATGGGCCATCTGGAGCATCATGGGTTTTTATCCTGCAAATCCTGCAGGCGGAGAATATGTTTTTGGCAGCCCAATGCTGGATGATGTATCCATCAAATTAGCAGGCAATAAGACCATGCACATAAAGACTATCAATAACGCCAAGAACCATCCATATATACAGGCTGTAACATTGAATGGCAAACCTTATACAAAGGTGTATATAGATCACTCTACATTAATGCAGGGCGGTGAAATGGTCTTTACAATGGGTGAGCAAGCCAATAAAAAATGGGGCCAGAATAAAGAAGACTGGCCAGCATCTGTGCACAATTAATATACTAGGACCATGTTTAATAAACTTTTTATTCTTGCAGTTCTTATTTCCATGATTACATATCCCGTTTCCGGGCATGAACATGAATTGAATTCAGGATGGAAATGCTACCAGGCTTCAAAAGTCAATAGTAAAGGAGAGGAAATTTCCCTGCCATCATTTCCGATAGCGTCGTGGATGCCGGCAGTAGTTCCCGGAACTGTTTTAACATCATTATTAAAAAACAAACAGATCCCTGATCCTTATTTCGGCTTGAATAATGAAAAGATCCCCGATCTGAATAATACCGGGCCGGCATATTATACTTATTGGTTTGTAAATGATTTTAAAGAAGCTGAGGCTGCGCCTGATGAACAGGTTTGGCTGAACTGCAGGGGCATAAATTACAGCTTTGAGATTTACCTGAATGGAAATAAAATAAGCTCGCTTGACAAGGGCATGTTTCTAAGGCATACCTATAATATAACGAAGTACCTGGCAAAGGATGGCAATAACCGACTTGCTGTTATTGTTTATCCTCCATCACCTGCAGGCAATGCCAATGGGGGCCAGGGCGGCGATGGCATGATAGCCCATAGTGTTACCAACCAATATGTAGCCGGATGGGATTGGATACAGCCCGTACATGACCGTAATACCGGTATCTGGGACAATATCTCCATACAAAGAACAGGGCTGATAAAAATAAACAACCCGCATATTGTAACTAAAGTGCCCGAAGCACGAAACCCCTTGGAACACCAGGACCCGGCCATACTGAAAGTCTCTGCCGAACTGGAAAACCCAACAGACAATGGACTGGAAGGATATTTACAATATACTGTTGAAGAACAGGAAATTTCGCAGATCGTATTTATTCCTGCCAGGACAACAAAACTTGTTAAGCTGGAAGACCTGCAAATTAAAAGCCCCAGGCTATGGTGGCCCAATGGATATGGCAAACAAGAGCTTTACAAACTGAAGTACCGTTTTATTATTGACAGGCATCCTATACCATCAGATTCCGGCGAAATCACTTTTGGCATAAGGGAATTATCAAGTGCCTTGAATACAAAAACCCTGAGCCGTGAGATATATGTAAATGGCCGGAAAATTTTTATAAAAGGAGGCAACTGGACACCTTCGGATGCGATGTTGCAATTATCAAAAGAGCGGTATGATGCACAAGTGCGTTTTCATAAGGAGATGAACCTGAACCTGATCCGTGTATGGGGCGGTGGTATTACTGAACGCCCTGAATTTTATGAAGCCTGCGATAAATACGGACTACTGGTGTTCCAGGAGTTTTGGATAAGCGGGGATTGTAATGGCGCATGGAACGACCCTATGAAACTGGAGGACACCAGCGTACGCCGGAAATATCCGGACGATCACCAACTATTTATTGCCTCTGCTGCCGACCAGATCAGGATGTTGCGCAATCACCCTTCTTTAGCTATATGGTGCGGAGGCAACGAGATAAAGCCCCCTAAAGATATACTTACTGCACTTCGCGATTCGCTGCTCCCTTCTTTAGATGGCACACGGTACTTCTTTCCTTATTCTAATGATGACAGCATGTCTTACCAAAGTGGTGACGGACCTTACGTGATACAAGACCCAAAATATTTCTGGGAGCACAAGTCTTTCCCCTTCAATTCAGAAATCGGCTCTGTAGGCATAGGAGATTATGAATCGCTGGAGCGGGTCATTCCTAAAGAACATCTTGTTATCCCCGAACATTTTTCAAAAACCGAAAAACCGAAGTTTGACACAGTCTGGAATTATCACAAATACATCAGCTACGGGAAATATATTGATGCATACGGGAAACCCAAGAACCTGCAGGATTTCGCCAAAAGAGCACAACTGGTTAACTATGAGCAATACCGCTCTATGATGGAAGGCTTTACATCTCATATGTGGGATTGGTACACTGGCTTTATCGTATGGAAAACACAAAACCCCTGGACGGCTTTACTGGGCGAAATGTATGACCACTACCTTGATCCTAATGCATGCTTATATGGTATAAGTGAAGGCGCAAAGCCTGTACATGCCATGTTCGATCGCTGGGATAGTTCCATAGTACTGGCAAACAATACCCTCAACCCGATTCCCAATGTTACCCTATTGGTGAGAACTTATGACATTAGCGGCAAATCTTCAATCATAGTGGCAGCCCATGCGCCTTTAGCTACCAGTACTGCCTACAGATACGTTTCAGTTAGAAATGAACTAAAAGATATTGAAAAACAAAGCTTGCAAAAAGCCGATTTTGTTTCAGTACAATTGCTTGACTGGCACGAGGATGTAATAGATGAGAACCTGTATTGCCTGCCAGATACCAATGGTAATTATACCAGGTTACAGCAAATGCATAAAGCCAATTTAAAAATTAGTGCTAAACTAGTTTCTGATGGAAAAATTGAAGTAAGATTAGACGATCCTAAGGACAATCCCATAGCTTATTTCAACAGGTTGTCACTTGTTGATCCTAAAACAAAGAAACGAATATTGCCTGTTTTCTATTCTGATAATTACGTATCCGTTCTTCCCGGTGCAAGCAAAAGTGTAACGCTTGAATACAGCCCGCAAAAAATCCAACCTATGTTATGTATAGAGGGATGGAATGTACCGAAACAATACATCCCGATACATTAACCGGGACATTCATCGGATGGAGATAATCCTTCTTTGTCTTTTGTCAGTATAGCTTTGCCATCTTTAAATGTGATGATCCATATACTGTCAAAATCATTATCATCCCATTTCAGGGCAGGGTCTTTTATACCCAGGGCGTGTACAATACCTGATATGGCATGGTGTTCCCACACTACCAGCACGGTGCCCTTTTTCGCTTTGATGTCCTTTGCTATCTGCAGGGTATCCTTGTTTGCATATTTGCTATTCAGGACAAGATTATACTTTACAGCCATGGGTGTAGCAGTCTCAAACATACGGGCATGTTTTGTGCCCTTCTTCATTTCCAAAACAGGCACATAGGTATAATCGGGCACACCAAATTTATCATGTAATACTTTGGGCAATTGCAAGGCCCGGTTCAGCCCCTTACAGGTAAGATTATCGCCTTTTTCCGGCTTTTCGCCATGACGGATAAATACCACTTTGAGATCAGTTTGAGAGAAAACCGGGCTGAAAGCAAGGACGCTAAGAACGAGTATGAATAATTGTTTTTTCATAACCCGCGAAGTTCTCTTTCTTGTGTGAACTGAATATTAAATCTGGCTTTGTGTCAAGCGTAAAATATACCGTCCCTATCGGGCAATGCTAAGATCCACCCTACTTACTTTTTGGTTTTCAAGTCGTCTAATATCTCGAGTATGATCTTGTTTTGATACTCCAGATGCATTAAAATGGTCTCGATTTCCAATTCGGCTTGCTTATTGATTTCGTAATCTGCTTCCGCGCGGGCATCTGCTATACCTGATTGCAGGTTCTGACCTATCATGATGAGCGGCATGAGGAATAACTGGATCATATTGGATATGAACAACCATAATACAAATGCAGGAAAAGGATCGAAGCGCCAGGCTTTTGGGGCGAGCATGTTCCAGCTGAGCCATAAAACAGTCCAGAAAAAAATGATGAGGAAGAATTTCATGCTGCCTACATGTTCTGTTATCCACAAAGCCAAACGCTCCATCTTACCCGCCTTTTTTCTATTTGCTTTGAACGCTTCCCTGTAAGGTTTGCGCGATTTCTTTAATTCATCCAGGGACTTTGCAATATTTTGTTCCGTAGTCATTTTAGTATGCCTGTTTATGTTTCATTTTCATCCTCCCTGCAATATATCCTGAAATGAGCGGGAAGGACATTGATAAAAGGTATAAAGATTTATTAAATTGTGCTGAAATTATATAAATAAACCAAGCTTCTGAAATTAATTTGCCTGTAATGAAATATACCATTATAATAGTTCTGATACTCTTGAATACCAGTTGTATCGCTCAATCTCCCGACCCTTATATGGGCATCATTCCTGCCCCGGTATCTGTAAAAAGAACGAACGGGGAATTTATATACAGTCATGAAACACATGTTATCTCACAATTGGAGAACAACCGGGCGATGAATGCCTATCTGAACTTTATGCATTCCAGGGATATGGAAACAAAGAAACTTAGCTCCGCCCGGGAAGGCGGCGGCTATGAAAATACCATCACCATTACAGAAGACGGGGCCGATGCGCTGCCTGCAGACGGATATAAGATCAGCATCACTGAAAAAAACATACGCATAGTTGGTAAGGGTGCAGGGCTTTTTTATGGCATACAAACTTTTATTCAGCTTATTTCCCAGAACAATAATTACAGCATGGTAATACCTTGCGCAGAGATAGAGGATTACCCGCGTTTTCCATACAGGGGTTTGCACCTGGATGTATCACGACATTTTTTCAGTGTGGCCTTTGTAGAAAAATATATAGACCTGATGGCTAGCTATAAGCTCAATAATTTTCACTGGCACCTTACTGACGACCAGGGATGGCGCATAGAGATCAGGAAATACCCAAAGCTTACATCTGTTGGCAGCAAAAGGGCACAAAGCAGGGTGGGCCGTTATGGCCCTGATAGTACCGCCTTGTTTGACAATACACCTTATGGTGGTTTTTATACACAAGATGAAATAAAAGAAGTAGTGGCCTATGCTACTGCACGCTACATCAATATTGTTCCCGAAATAGAAATGCCCGGGCACTCTATAGAAATGCTGGCTGCATACCCTGAACTGAGTTGTGAGCCTGATAAAAAATATAAAGTAGGAGAAACATGGGGCGGCTTTGATGATGTGCTTTGCCCCAGCGAAACCACTTTTAAATTCATGGAAAACGTGCTGACAGAAGTAATGGAACTTTTTCCGGGAAAGTATATTCATATAGGTGGTGATGAGTGTAATAAAGTGGCATGGAAAAAATCAAAATACTGTCAGCAATTTATCAAAGAACATGATCTGAAAGATGAAGAGGGCTTACAGAGCTATTTCATCAGGCGCATAGAAAAATTTGTAAACTCGAAAGGCCGCAGCATTATTGGCTGGGACGAGATACTGGAAGGAGGCGTGGCCCCCAATGCAACGATCATGAGCTGGAGGGGTGAAAAAGGCGGCATTGCCGCTGCACAGCAAAACCATCATGTTATCATGACCCCTGGCAGTGGTGGCTTGTATTTTGATCACAGGCAAAGCAAGTCTGACCAGGAACCTTTGTCTATCGGCGGTTATGCGCCACTTGAAAAAACCTATGCTTATGATCCTGTGCCTGCTGTATTAAGTGCTGAAGAACAAAAAAATATCATAGGCGTCCAGGCGAATGTATGGACAGAATATATTACTACAGAACAGAAGGTAGGATATATGTTGCTGCCGCGCATGCTGGCATTGGCGGAGGTTGCATGGACGCCTCCATCGAATAAAAACTATGAGGATTTTTCTGAGACGCGCATACCCCAACAGCTTGCCAGGCTGGATGCCAAGGGCTGGGATTATCGTGTACCGGTTGCTATTGGCCTCAAGGATTCCATTGTGAGGGGTTCTGAATTCAATATAGAATTAAAACCTTCGGTTGCCGGTGCTAAAATCTATTATACCATAGATGGTTACCTGCCCAGGGAAACTGATATGGAATATATCAAGCCTTTGCATCTAAGTGTGCCTGCCGGAAAAGAAATGATCTTTCAGACTATTGTTATTGCAGCATCAGGCAAGAGGAGTATTGTGACAAAAACGGTGTTGAGCAATAAATAGGACCATGATTCACTTGATTAAAGGATTGCCGGATTTTGGTGGCTAAAACTCAAAACTTAATTGACACCTCCAAATGTCCACCAAGCCCGTCGGTAATAATACGTTGGAGGGTTGAGAAACGAACATCTTTTAGATCTTTTTCCAGCTTTGATATATATGACTTATTAGTCCCCGCAAGGTCAGCAACCTCTTCCTGTGTTAAACCTTTTTCCTGCCTGGCCTGCAATATAAGTGCACCAAGTTTAAATGCTTCATAGCCGGCCTCAAACTTTTCCCGCTTCTTAGTCCCTTTAAGGCCTACTTCCTTTCAATAAATTGTTTAAGGCTTGTGAGATTTTTTACTTTCTTCATAATCACTAAATTCAAAGTTCACCCGCTTCTTTCAATATCTCCCTGACCACATCTTCTGAAATACGGAAATTCGTATGTTTAACTTTATCCAGGAATGGCTTTACAGAATGTATAATTCCTCTTTGTTTCGCTTTTATGATGATACCAAAAGTACCAGTAAAAACAATATTTAAACGTGTGGCGATCTTCCGGGCGCCTCCATCATCAAGTACAACAATAGCATCGGTTAATTCATAAGTTAAGGCTATAGCGCTTGCTTCGCCTTTGTCAAGTTCAGCTTCTAATGCCTTCTGTTTATTTTTATCTTTTACTTCCTGTATCAATACCCAGCCGGGTAAATCAAATCTGAATTCTGCAGCCACTTCGGGAGTAGTATATACTGAAGCGTAAACATTGCGTAGCAACTCAATTTCATTGATCTTTACAAGCAATATGAAGCAACTTGTATCGGCAATGACTACTTTATGCATTTGCTACATCCCTTTTAATGTCTGAAACGGGATAATTAAAAAAAGAAACCCCATATTGTGAAAGGATGTCAGCAAAATCAACACTGCGCATGCCAACCATGTTTGCAGCCTGGGCCAAAGTTAATCTTCCGGATTCGTATAACTTTGCCGCTAAAAATTTCACTACATCATTTTGATCCATCCCTGATTTTACCGGTATTTTTAAATCCACAGTTTTCATAGTACAAAGATAAAAATTTTAAAGCAACAAAGCTACTATATGTGCATTTCCCATCAAGCTATTTCTCCGTCAATACCTGCTGGCTGCGTGATATCGCATCTTTCATATCGTTCACCACATTAGCTTTGCCTATTTTAAATATCAGTCTTGCTTTTTGCAGTTCTTCAAATACGCCTTCATGATTGACTTCTGACAATATGAGTTTGGTGTGCTGGTGATAGCACTCCTGTTGCACTTCCTCCAGTGTCCTGATACCTGTGGCATCTATAATGGGCACATTGCGCATGCGGAGTATGAGCACCTTTGGTGTCTTTTCTATAATATTGATAGCATCTTTGAATTTGTAAGCAGCACCGAAAAACAATGGACCGTTTATTTCGTAGACCACCACTCCTTTAGGAATAATAAAATTGCTGACCGACTCTGTATCTGCCTCTTCCTGAACATCACTTAATACATCATTCAGTTCGCGCACATTGGAGAATTGTGTCATCTTGCGCATAAATAGGAATGCGGCCAGTACCATACCTATTTCGATGGCCACTGTAAGATCAACAAGTACAGTGAGTAAAAAGGTAACCAATAAAACGGCTGCATCAGAGCGGGGGCCTTTCATGATATAAACAAAATTGCGCCACTCGCTCATGTTATAAGCCACTACTATCAGGATGCCGGATAGTGTAGCCATGGGTATCAATGCAGCCCATTTGCCTACAAACAACATAATGAGGAGCAAGGTAATAGCATGTATGATACCTGCTACGGGTGTTCTCCCCCCGTTTTTTACGTTGGTAGCAGTGCGTGCTATTGCCCCTGTTGCGGGGATGCCACCGAATATAGCAGAGAACATATTGGCAGTTCCCTGTGCTACCAGTTCCATATTTGATTTGTGATGCCCGCCTATCATACCGTCTGCCACTACTGCAGATAATAAAGATTCTATACCGCCCAATATGGCTATTGTGAATGCCGGTCTTATGAGTTTTTGAATAATAGCCCAGTCTAAATGTGGCACTACCGGCATGGGTAAATGAGTAGGTATGGCACCAAAACGACTGCCGATGGTTGCAATGGGAATATGTAAAAAATAAACGGCTGCTGTTGTACCCAAAATGGCGATGAGCGAGCCCGGAACTTTATGTGTAACGCGTGGCCAGAACATTATTATAAGGATAGTGATAAGTGCAGTGACCAGCGAATACATATCTACTGTGGAGACCTGCCCCGCATATGCTCTCCATTTATCAATAAAATCTGCAGGAACAACGCCCATACTCAGCCCCAGGAAATCCTTCATCTGGGATGAAAAAATAATGAGGGCTATCCCGGTAGTAAAACCAACTATTAAAGGATGGGGAATGAATTTTATGATGACCCCCAGCCTGGCAAAACCCATTATTACCAATAGTATCCCCGCCAGGAAGGTAGCTATGATCAATCCGTTGATGCCATATTCCAGTACAATACCATAGACTATCACAATAAATGCGCCTGTCGGACCACCTATCTGTACCTTACTGCCCCCCAGGGCAGAAATCACGAAGCCGGCTATAATGGCGGTGTAAAGCCCTTTTTCGGGAGATACCCCCGAGGCGATGGCGAAAGCAATGGCGAGAGGCAATGCAACAATCCCTACTATAATACCTGCCATCAGGTCTTTCAGGAATTGTTGCTTATTATAATTCTTTAAAGTATAAATGATCTTCGGAACAAACATGGCCATGGCTGAAAAATATTGATCTTCTGAAATGCGAGCCTAAAAGTAAAAAGAAATTTAATGTCAAGTAATGATATTGAGCACAACAACATAAAAAATTAAATAATATTAATAATAGCTGATTTTACAATCAGGCTATTTCAGCAGTCTAAACTTTTATTTTAAGATTTATATATAAAATAAGCAAAAACATACTATAAAGCTAAAAAATAGGGCAGTATCTTTAGTGTTTTTTAGTATTGTTTGCATTAGCATGGATTCTATTAGTATCATTAAAGGACCGGAACGTTTGGATTTGCTGCACGATGAAACGCTTGCAGATATATTTCGTGCTTCCGCGAAACTATATGCTAATAAAACTTCCCTGGTCTTTAATGAGCAGTACCTCAATTATACCAATTTAGACCGTTGGAGCGATGCGGTTGCTGCCTACCTTGTTCAAAAAGGAATTGGCAGGGGCCAAACAGTAGGTTTATGGTATCCCCGCAGTTTAGAACTCCATGTTGCCATACTGGGAATTGTGAAATCAGGCGCTGCCTATGTGCCGCTTGATAGGGAAATGCCCCCTGAAAGGGTGATAACTGTTTTGACGGAAGTTGGGGCGAGTGGAATTTTCAGCCTGGACCCTATCCAGGTCAATTGCCCTGTATTTTCTGTTGTGCCGATGCCCAAAGCAAGTGAAAAGATTGAGGTAAGCGCCGGCCCCCAACCAGATGACTGGGCTTATGTATTATACACTTCAGGAAGCACAGGCACTCCGAAAGGCATTCCCATAACACACAGGCAGATATCACAACTGGCTCGTGCCGAACAAAGCATTTTTAATATACGCTCAGAAGACAGGGTGTACCAGGGTTTTTCGGTTTCGTTTGATATGTGGTGCGAAGAGACCTGGATAAGTTACCTGGCAGGGGCATCTATATGGGTAGCCGATGCAGCCACCGCAAAAAGCATTGATGAGTTAAGCGATGTATTGAGGAAGGAAAATATCAGCATCCTGCATGCAGTACCCAGCCTGCTTGCAATACTGGAAGATGATATTCCATCTCTGCGATTGGTAAACGCAGGTGGCGAGGCCTGTACCCCACAGGTACTGTCCCGCTGGTCTACACCGGAGCGGGAGTTTTATAATAGTTACGGGCCAACAGAAACCACGGTTACTGCTACCCTGGCCCGCCTAAATCCGGGAGACCCGATAACGATAGGGCTGCCTATACCCAATTATAACCTGGCGGTTGTGGATGAGCATTTAAACCCGGTGCCAATGGGCGAGAGAGGGGAGCTGGTTATCAGCGGGCCCGGCCTGTCCAATGGCTATATTAACCGGCCCGAACTGACCAGGGAAAAATTTGTACCTAAACCAGAATCGTTAAATGCCATACCCGGAGACCGCATATACCGGACCGGGGACGCAGCCATCATCAATGCGAATGGCAGTGTAGATTTTTATGGCCGCCTGGATGACCAGATAAAATTAAGAGGCTACCGCATAGAGCTTGGGGAAATAGAGGCACGATTAAATAATCTGCCAGGCATATCAGCCGCGGCCGTGGCTGTAAAAAAAGACGCTAACCTGCAGGAACAATTAGTAGGATATGTACTGGCCGAAGATCTTACAGAATTCAGCGAGCCTGTCTTGCGGGCAGAACTTGCAAAGGTTTTGCCGCCCTATATGGTACCTGCCATCATAGTGGCGCTGCCGGAAATGCCCAGGCTGGCCAGTGGCAAAATAGATCGTAAAAATCTTCCTATACCAGACTCCCTGCTGCAGAAAGCTGCATCCGGCGAGACAGAAGCTATAGACCCCAATTCGTCTGTAAGTGCCAGAGTGAAAGCCGCATTGAGCATTGTTTTTCCCAACAGGCCTATCGACCTTGAACAGGATTTTTTTACAGACCTGGGCGGGCATTCCTTATTGGCTGCCGTTTTTATTTCCAAGCTCAGAAAGGAGGGACAGTTAAAAAATGTTTCGCTGAAGGATATTTACCTGCACCGGCCCATGAATAAACTGGTGGCGGAATGGGAATCTAAAGCCGGGACAAAAGCAAGAGAAAAGAGGGCATTCAATCCTATACCAAGAGGGCGCTACCTGGCATGTGCCTTTGCTCAAACACTTGCTTTAATAGTTGTTTACGGACTCTTTGCCATACAGATATTCCTGCCCTACCTGGGATATTATTACGTGGAAGAAGATACCAATAACCTGGGTTATGCGGTAGGTACGGCACTCTGCATGTTCTGTCTTATACCGGCTTTTTTCTCAATCATCAGCATTGCAACAAAATGGCTGGTAATAGGGAAAATAAAAGAAGGTGATTATCCTTTATGGGGTGTTTACTATTTCAGGTGGTGGTTTGTAAAGACATTGCAGCGATTGATGCAGGTACAGTTTCTGAACGGCACCCCGCTCTACCCTGTTTATCTCAGGATGCTTGGGGTAAAAATAGCACCGGATGCACAATTAAGCGCCATGACCATTGGTGCTGAAGACCTTGTCAGCATTGGCAGCGATGTATCCATCAGTTCGCAGGCCATATTAAATAATGCAGTGGTAGAAGACGGTTTGTTAAAACTACGCCGCATCACACTCGGAGACCATGCCTATATTGGCAGCAGTGCCATCATAGCCGGAGATACTACTATTGAGGCCTGGGGAGAATTGCAGGACCTTTCTTTTCTGCCACCCGGCAAAACTATAAAAGAAGGTGAAGTATGGCAGGGCAGCCCGGCTGTTTTTGTCAAAAAAAGACCGCTTGATGAATTGCCGCAGCCATTGCATGTATCTGCAGGGCGGCGCAGGGTTTACAGTTTTATTTTCCTTTTATTACTGCTGTTGTTCCCTTTCATGGTGTTATTACCCATATTGCCCACCATCATTATCATCAATAATATAGACAATGCCCTGCCCGATTACGATTTCAGTTATCTCGTCATTACGCCCTTTCTGTCATTAAGCTATATCATACTATTTGCTTTTGTTACAGTAGTCCTTACCCGCTGGCTGCAAAAAGGCATCAAACCGGGCAAATATTTTATTTATAGTCCCTTCTACCTGCGCAAGTGGTTTGCAGACCAGTTGATGTCTTTATCGCTTATAGTGCTGCACCCTATTTATGCCACCGTTTATGTTTCTACCCTCTTCCGGGCATTGGGTGCCAAGATCGGCAAGAGAACAGAGATATCAACCGCCAGCAGCGTAACACACCCCTTGCTGGAAATTGGTAAAGGTTCTTTTGTGGCAGATGCTGTGACATTGGGAGAAGCAGATATACGCGGTCAGCAATTGATACTGGACAAGACCATTATAGGCAACAGCAGTTTTGTTGGCAACAGCGCCCTGATACCACAAGGTTATAATTTACCCAGCCATATGCTGATAGGCGTATTATCTACTCCGCCTACTGCCTCACAATTAGAATCAGCCAATGCAAGGAACTGGTTTGGCTCACCCGCCATACCCTTGCCACGCAGGCAGGAAAGCCATCCTTTTTCGTTAAGGCTTACCACTTTCCCTACTGTGCAGAGAAGACTGGCGCGGAGCCTTGTGGAACTGGTGAGGATATTGATACCCGAAACCATTGTTCTTTGCTGCAGTATTTTATTCATCGCTTACGCCCACGATCTGCTGGTTACAAAAAAATGGTGGAAGATCATGCTGGAATTGCCATTCTATTATTTATACTTCATGGGCCTGCCGGCTTTCCTGGTAACCGTAATTATAAAATGGCTTGCCGTAGGTAAGTATAAAGTTCAGCAAAAACCTATGTGGACATCCAGGGTGTGGATGAGCGAAGCGATCACCACTACCTACGAGGCTCTCGCTGTACCCTTCTTCCTCTCTTATTTGCAGGGCACCTGCTGGCTCCCTATACTATTGCGCTTATTAGGCGTTAAAACAGGTAAAAGGGTTTGGATGAACACAACTGATATTACAGAGCATGATATGGTTTCTATTGGGGACGACACCGCCCTTAATGAAGATTGCGGCCCGCAAACACATCTTTTTGAAGACAGGGTGATGAAAACCGGCACGGTGACTATAGGCGCACGCTGCAGCATTGGCGCCCGTTCTATTATCTTATACGACAGCGAGATAGAAAACGATGTGCGTGTGGAACCATTATCATTATTAATGAAAGGAGAGAAACTGCAGGAAGGCACCGAATGGACCGGCAGCCCAGTAAGACCATTATAATATTCCAATCGTTTCTACAAATTTATACCAATTGGACATTTAAATTCTGTTTGAGCATTTTGGCTAAAGCCCCTCCTCATCATATTTCTACATACCCCCAACCTGAAGATCAGGACAATTGTCAGGAAATTTGTTGTTGGTCAGGCGACCAACAACCTTTGGAAAAATGCATTGACATGTAAAGTTCAGTGCAATTGGGTGCATTTCAAATTTTAGCTGTAATAGCAGGACAATGTGTTGTGATGAGTGTTGCGTAGAGACGGGATGCATCCCGTCTCTACATAGGGTCTGCTGAATAAGTCAAGGCATAGCATGATTTGCAATTTTCTATTGAATTTCAAGCAATTTTGCCTGTTTATTATAGACAATACATCTGTGATGCTAATTTTCGCAAGAGAAATCTATTGTGATAAAAAAAGAGATGCAAGGTTTTAGAGGTGTTTTATCCCAAATCCATGCACTTGCAGTAATAAAATCACTATTAAATGTAAGCTGGATAAGGGTTTCATACTTTCGCAGCAGGCCCTACATACATGTTATTATAAAATA
>CAIYVS010000747.1 GCA_903929655.1 uncultured Bacteroidota bacterium
GATAGCAATAAGAAAAAAATATTTTGCCGCAGAAAATGAAACAAATACAGACAAAGGGAACAATAATTATCCCGATGCTTATGCGGCAAGGCAAAGTGTAGAAGACAATCTTGATTTTCAGCAGGAAGAACTGGACCTTAAGAAAAAATACAGAGACGAGTTTCTCAAAATTATATCTGCACAACAATTAACCATGCTTTATAAATCCGAACGCGAGTTCAGACAATTGCTGATGCAAAGATTAAGGGAAAAACATAATCACAGGGGCTGGAGGTAAACTCTATAAAGTTGCCACCGGTGTTTTCACATCATGATAAAATAAAAACTGCCAGCCTTCTTCATGCCCTTGTTTAGCATATTGTTGTCTTAATTCCATAGCTTTTTTACCATCATAATCATAGCGGGCAATATACCTCATCTTCATTTGCTTTAGCTGCGGGGCTTCATCCCCCCCATAAAATATCTTGTCCCCCTCATCGTTTATAAGAAAAACAATATGCTGTGGGCAATGGCCTCCTGAATGTGTAAATTTAATATAGCCATCTATCAGACCTCCTTCACTATCCAGCCATTTTACCTGCTTGGTTGAAAGAAGTGCTTCTACTTCCTTAGCGGGGTATGATGGGTAGCCCGTTTGCAATGCATAATCCGCCTCAGGCCGATAAACATAATAATCTGCATTGAAAAATGTGGGATGCGCTACTCCGTTCAGATCATGATAAACAGCACCACTCATATGATCTTTGTGAAGGTGAGAGAGCAATACCTTTGTTACCTGGCCAGGCTCATAACCCAACTTCCTGATATTGGCATGAATTTGCATATCTCCTTCCGTATTTCTAAATCCCAGGCCTGTGTCCAGGATAATAATATCCTGCTTTGTAACAACAAGAAAAGGCTGCACTTCTACCAACAGGGAACCTACAGGACGTGCATTCAATTCGTCATTACCAAGATCGAAAGGCACAAACGCTTTATCATGCCCCACTGTAAAAACCCCTTCTGATAAAGGATATATTTTAGCCATTACACACAATTTAACGAATCATCACCTGCCGGTCAGCATCCAGGCGAATTAATATAAAAATCAGTATGCTGAATGACAATAGTGATGAGCCCCCATAACTTAAAAATGGCAGCGTAATACCTATAACAGGCGCCAGGCCTATGGTCATAGATATATTAACTGCAAAGTGAAAAAACAGGATGGATGCAACACAATAGGAATAAACACGGGTAAATGTAGACCGCTGCCGCTCCGCCAGGTAAATAATGCGCAGCATGAGTATGACATATAATGCCACCAATACAAAGCTGCCCACAAAACCAAATTGCTCTCCGATAGCACAAAATATAAAGTCGGTATTTTGTTCCGGTACAAATTCATTTTTTGTGGAAGTACCATTTAAAAAGCCCTTCCCCCAAAAACCACCCGAACCAATGGCAATTTTTGATTGCTTTACGTTGTAGTCAGAACTGTTCACCACATCTTCATCATCGTCCGGGTTAACATTCTTGCGGTACTCCGCCGGCACATCTTTACCAATAGTTGAAAAAATGCGGTCTATCTGGTGCTTTTGCAATACATGTTTAAAGGCAAAAGGCACAGCCAATTGCGAAAACAACATACAAATCAGCCATATGCTCACTAAAGCTATCAGGGCGATCCTGTCTCTTTTAAGAGTATCCCGCATGATGATTCCAAACAAAACCGCTATCCCCGTAAGAATAAAGAATAATAGCTTTCTTTCTATTAACAATGTTGCAAGCACCAGTGCAATGCAGGAAAACCCAACCACCAAAACTATATTGGGCAAACCCTCCCTATACATAACCAGGAAGAAACAGAAATATACTAAAGCAAGACCGGTTTCCTTTTGTAAAATGATGAGCACCGCAGGTATTAATACTATAGCCACCCCCACCAGCCTGTGTTTTAATGTTCTGAAATTGGTTTCAGGCACCGAGAGAAATTTTGCAAGGGCTAATGAGGTGAATATTTTGCAGACTTCGCCCGGTTGAAAACGCACACTGCCTATACCCAGCCACGAGTGAGAACCTTTAACATCAACCCCAAGAAAAATAGTTATGAAAAGAAGGAATAAACCAATAGCATAAGACAGAAAAGCAAAAGATGAAAAGAACTTACTGTCTGTAAGAATAATGATCAGGCCTACGAACAAAGATATTCCAAGCCATGTTAATTGTTTCATATACCCCTTGCTCATCATCAGCAGGCTGGGGTCTGTGCTCCTGTGCTCAACAGAGAAAACAGCAAGCAGGCCTATAAAAACAAGCGCAAAATAGATAAGTATGGTTATCCCATCTATCCGGTTAAATAATGATTTGCGTAGCGTACTCATGCTGTTTTATGCCTCAATTGTCTTTTATTTTTTGTTGCTTAACTGGTTTTTCATCCACCTTGTTATCATGGTAGAGTCATTATATCTTTTCGTACTTTCTGTTTCCTTTCTTCTTTCCATCCTCATTCTGTATACTGCCTCATCTCTTAGTCTTTGTGCCGAGTCTATTACGTAAACGTATTTGTTTATCAGGTGCGCATTGATCATTTTTTCTTCTACTGCTTTATGAGCAGTGGAAATACTGTCTCTTAAAAACTTTTCTATTAATAAACCAGCTATAGGGCCTGCCCAGGTGGCGCCGAAACCTGCATTTTCAATAGCTACCGCTATGGCTATCCTGGGATTCTCTCTCGGGGCAAATGCAACAAACATAGAGTGGTTTTGCATTTTCATAGCTTCCCCATTTACTATGGCTTTATTTTCTGCAGTGCCCGTTTTCGCACAAATATTGATGCCATCCAGTTTTATGGCAGAAGCTGTTCCGCTTTCCACAACATCCTGCATAGCCTGCTGGATGACACTGAATGTAGTATCCGGGATATGTGTTACAATATGTTTTTTAAGGTAAGGTGCCAGCAATGAGTCTTTCTGGTTATTGCCAATACTCTTTACAAAATGGGGAGTGTAATAATATCCTTTATTAGCTATCACACACATACCATTTGCCATTTGTAATGGGGTTAATGCCAATTCACCCTGTCCCATCCCTACAAACACTATGGTGCAGGAATTCCAACTGCCCGCATACCTGTGATTATAATAAGCAGAATCAGGCAAGAGGCCTCTGCCTTCGTATGGAATATCTACCCCCGTTGGGTGACCATAACCAAAGCTGTAAAAATAATCATGCCATGCCTGCAATCCCTGCCTCACATTTTTAAATTTCTTGTCATCTACTGTAAGCCTGAATACATGACAGAAATAAGAGTTGCAGGAATGCGCCAGTGCCAGGCGGAAATTGGCTGCATGGCCTGCATCCTTATGCTCGCAGGCTATGGGCCTGCCGCAATAATTGTATGAACCCCTGCAGGCAAGGCCAAATGAAGGGGTAATAGCCCCTACATCAAGTGCCACAAGCCCTGTCATAGGCTTAATGGTAGAACCTGGCTGGTAGCTGGCTTGCATAGCCCTGTTAAATAAAGGATGTGTTGCATCCCTGTAAAGTGCCCCGTAATTTTTTGCCCTGTCCCTGCCACGTAGCAGATTGGGGTCATAGCTGGGGCTGCTCACCATGGCAAGAATGCCACCAGTTCTGGGATCTATGGCTACCACACTGCCTATTTTATTCTGCATCAGCTTCTCGGCATATGCCTGCAGCTCTGCATCCGTATATAATTGCAGGCTCTTGCCTGCCACTTCAGGAGTATCTAAAGAGCCCCCCCTATAAGGTTCCCGCGGACGGTTGAAATTGTCGCGCTCTAAAAAATGCACCCCTCTTTGTCCGCGCAGCACCTCCTCATAACTATATTCCAGTCCGTTTAATCCTGTATAATCACCTTGCACATAAGACGCATACCGGTCTTTACGC
>CAIYVS010000748.1 GCA_903929655.1 uncultured Bacteroidota bacterium
ATCCGGATGAATCTGAAGGATTTCAACTTGGATAAGGCAAGTTATTCAGGAAGTATTGCATCTGACAAATTTGACCTTGGCGCATTATTAAAACAATCTGACGTAGGCACAATCAGTTTTAAAAGTGATATAAATGGGAAGTCGTTTAATAGTGAAAATGCTCAATTGGATATTGATGCGAATATTATGCATCTGAATATTGCAAACTATCCTTATAGCAATATAATGGCAAAGGGCACGCTGGCAAAAAAGCAATTTACAGGCAAGCTACAAGTTGATGATCCTAACCTTGCATTAGCTTTTAACGGGAATATCGATTTTAGCCAGAAAATAATGCGGATTAATGCAAAGGCCAATTTGCTGAAAAGTAATTTTTATGCCCTGAAACTTACGAAAGATACCATTATGGCTGTTGCAGATTTTGATCTGAATTGCACCGGTAGCAATATTGACGATTTTGCTGGTTATGCCAAACTCAATAACATCAATATAAAGAGAAATCAACATCATTTAGATCTGGATTCTGTATTTATTACATCCAAAAGGTATGAGTCGAATAAGCTGATTTCTATACAAAGCAATGATATTACTGCATCCATAAAAGGTAATTTCCAACTCAGCAAACTTCCTGCATCAATACAGTATTATTTATCCAGGTATATCCCCAACTATATCCAGGCGCCTTCAAAATCGGCGCCCGACCAGGATATGTCGTTTACGATTACAACCAGAAGTATCAATAACGTATTGGGTGTTGCAGTTCCCATATTAAAAGGGTTTGATAATGCAACCATAAGCGGATCTTTAAATACGACACAAAAAAAGGTTTCATTAAAAGCGAGCATACCAGACGGGACTGTGGGTGCTTTCCATATGACTAATATCAGTATTACCGGGGACGGAAATTATGATGTGCTGGCTTTGAATACAAGTATCGATAATGTTTCGATGGGAGACAGTGCGCTGAATGGTTCTTTGAGTGTAACTGCAACATTAGGAAACGATTCTTTGCAATTTAATATTGCTACTGCCTCACCTGACGGCAATAGCTCTGCAGTACTGAACGGCCATGCTTACGCTCATAAAGACTCCCTGTTCCTGAATATGTTACCTTCCCAATTTTATCTAAACCAGACAAAATGGGATATTCCGGGAGGAAGTTATATTGCATACTCCAATAAGTATCTGCTGGTAAAAGATCTTGTATTAAAATCGGGCCTGCAAAAAATAACTGCAAGCACGCAATACAGTGCAAACGATCAGGTTTTTGCGGTGAATATACAGGATCTGGACCTGGGACAACTGGGCAATTGGGCAGGGTTGTCTGTTTACCAACCCGACGGGAGGCTGAACGGAACAATCAATATTGAACATTTATTCAGTACATTTTACCTGACAAGTGATCTAAAGGCGACTTCTGTATTATTAGGTGCTGATACAATAGGGAATATCAATATTATCGGCAGTTACGACGGCTCAAAGAAATTGGTCAGCCTGGACCCCCAGACCGGTATTTACAGGCAAAACGCTTCGGTTAATGTTTCGGGTAATATGTCGTTTGACAGTACTACACAGGAAAAAATAGATGGAAAGATCAGTTTTAATAATGCTCCTGTAAATTGGTTCTCATCATTCCTTATTGGCTTTATCAGCCAAATGAAAGGCTCAATGCAGGGAGATATTAACATAAAGGGACATTCTTACGATCCTGATATCAGGGGCTCTATTACCTTGAATAATGCTGCGATGCATATAGATTTTCTTGGAACCAATTATACAATACCCAAAGCAACTATTTATGTAGATGAAAAGAAAATTGATGTAGGCTCCGTAAGTATTTATGATTCTTATAAAAACAAGGCAATATTAAGCGGTCAATTTTTGCATAAACATTTTAAATACATGGAGATGCGACTGGCCGTGCGATCCGATAAATTTGAAATTTTCAATTTGCATGATTATGAGAACCAGTTTTTTTATGGCAACCTGATAGCCAAGGTGGACCCTGTAAATATACGGGGACCTTTCAATAATATATCGATAGATATTGCCAATGCCGTGCCTATGGCAAAATCCAATATTTATATACCAGTAAGTTCATCGAAGGACGTAGGCACATACAACTACGTGTCTTTTAAAACTTACGGGCAAACACAATTAAAAACAAAAGCACAGAGCAAAAACAAACTGGATATCAAAATACAAGCTATCATAAACCCTCTTGCTGAAATGACTATTGTTTTAGACCCCGCCACCGGTGATGCTATACGAGCAAAAGGAAATGGCAGTTTAAGGCTTGAAATTCCGCCGAACAATGATATCAGAATATATGGAAGGTATAATATTGATGAGGGGGATTATTCATTTACCTTCAGACAGTTACTATCTCTTCGCAGGAAATTCATATTAAATTCAGGAAGTAAAATCGATTTTAACGGCCCATTTTCGCAGACCAGCATGGATGTAAATGCTACCTATACTGTTCGTACAAGATTATATGATCTATTGAGTGATGCCGAAAAAGGGTCTAATATAATGAGCAGTACAGAAGCGTCTGACGCAAAACAATTGCAGGATGTTAATGTGTTTCTTTTCATGAAAGGGTCATTAAACAGCCCCAAACTTTCTTTTAATATCAAGCTGCCGGAAACACATTCCATCGGCACATATGCTTATACTAAATTAGACAGGATCAACCAGGATGACAGACAATTGTTTGACCAAGTGGCTTCATTGCTTATTATAGGTGATTTTATTTCCACTGAAGGGATCGGCGGCAACAGTGCAACTACAGGCGCCATCAACAATTTCAGCCAGATCATTTCTACAACCGCCTCATCGCAGTTGACCAATATTGTGAATAAAATAACCAAAAACAAGGACCTTTCTATTGACTTAAAGTATTCGATGTATAACCTGAGCGATCCGAGTGGGGGCATTAACAGGAATCAATTTTCATTGGGTTTGCGTAAACCCTATTTTCATGACCGCCTGATCGTAGAGGTTGGTGGTAAATCGGACTGGGGGAAACCGACGAGTACAAGCAGCGCCAGCAGTTTCAATATTGCAGGTGACTTCCGTATGCAATACCTTTTGAATGCCGGCGGGGGGTTACGCTTTAATGTGTTCCGTACCAGCGATTATGATGTAACCCTTCAGAGTGATATTACCCGAAGTGGTGCCGGTTTATCATGG
>CAIYVS010000749.1 GCA_903929655.1 uncultured Bacteroidota bacterium
GTACTTGCTGTTCATTATCTACATGGCTCACGATGGATATAAGCTGGTCCACTTTATGCTCAAAATCATCCTTCCAACCCTGCGCCACTTTAGCTGTAACCAATAGCTCCCTTGTATATTGCTTCATAAGCAGTTTTTAAAGGTGTAATTGAAAAGTAAACATTTTTTTCTGAACTTAAAACTTTGGAAAACAAATGTTAATAAAATGGTGATAATCAATTGGGTTTTCAATACTGGCATCACAGCCCCTTTCCATTACTTAGTCTCCTAAATCCTCTTTGCAACTGCCAGGTACATATTTAGAAAGCTGTGAATGAATAAGAAAGACATATTTTAAAAATGTGCTGATAATATCTTAAAACATCTTGAAATTTTCCTTAGATTAGCTCATTAATTTTCAAAACACGTAACTTCGTTAGATTATGAGTGATGTTGCAACTTTAGAGCCTAACCAGGCTGCACCTGCCCTAACAGCCAAAGATTTTGTTACTGACCAGGAAGTGCGCTGGTGTCCCGGTTGTGGTGACTATTCAATCTTAAAGCAAGTACAAACCATATTGCCGCAAACAGGTATCCCCCGCGAAAATATCGTGATCATTTCGGGTATCGGCTGCAGTTCGCGCTTTCCTTACTATATGAATACTTTCGGTATGCACTCCATTCATGGCCGTGCTACGGCAGTGGCTTCGGGCCTGAAAGCATCACGTCCTGATCTTTCGGTATGGGTGGTAACAGGTGATGGAGATGGTTTGAGTATAGGAGGTAATCACACGATACATTTGCTGCGACGCAATTTTGATATCAACATTTTACTTTTCAATAACCAGATATACGGTCTGACCAAAGGACAATATTCTCCTACATCGGAAGAGCATAAGATCACCAAGTCTACCCCGATGGGCAGCATTGATCATCCGTTCAATCCTATGGCTTTGGCTATGGGTGCAGATGCTACTTTCCTGGCACGCAGTATGGACCGCGACCCCAAACATTTACAGGCAATGTTGCTGCGTTCCAACGCTCATAAAGGTGCATCCTTCCTGGAAATATACCAGAACTGCAACATCTTTAACGACGGCGCTTTTGAAATATACACCGAGAAGTCTTCGAAGCCGGAAGAAGTAATATTCCTGGAGCATGGATTGCCGCTTATTTTCGGCACCAATAAAGATAAGGGCATTAAACTGGATGGCTACAAACCGGAAATTGTGAACCTGGCCGATGGACACAGTGCAAGCGATTTGTGGATACACGACGAGAAAGATTTCTTTAAAGCCCAGATATTAAGCCGGATGTTTGATAATCCTGCTATTGCCGGACATTTTCCCCGTCCTTTTGGTGTGTTTTATGAAACAGAACGCAGCACCTATGAGGACCAGATGAAAATGCAGATAGATGAAGCCCTGGCAAAAAAAGGCAAAGGCGATCTGAACGCATTGCTGCAAGGAAAAGAAACATGGGTGATCGAGTAATTACAGAATGCTGCAATTGCTCCATAATATTTTTAACAAATGCTGAAAAGCATTTGTTTTCTTTTTTATTTAAATGATGTTTTGAATTTTTACTTTTACATTTTGAATTTCATTCTCATTGTCACTTAAAAAGCTAGCAGGGCAAACTATGTGGTATGGCGTAAGCAATATTGCTGCGCGCTTCCTGTCTTATGTGCTGACACCCCTGGTAACTTATTTGCTTAAAAGCCCGACCGGGCAGATGGAATATGGGGATTTCAGCGTTTTGTATGCAGCTATTCCTTTTCTGAATGTGATATATACTTATGGGATAGAAACTGCTTATTTCAGGTTCTCTTCATCGGGCACAGACAGAAAAAAATTATTTCAAACCACTTTTACATCCTTATTGATAAGCACGCTGTTATTCAGCGGCATACTGATTTATTTTCGCGTGCCTATCAGCAATTTCCTGGGCATCAACAATCATGCTGAATATATAACGTGGTGTGTATGGGTGATAGCCTTAGATACGATATCAGCCGTGCCTTTTGCACGATTGAGGCAGGAGGAAAGGCCAAGAAAATATGCTTTTACAAAGGTGATCGGCATCCTTGTGAATATTGTGCTGACACTGTTTTTTATTTATTACAGCCCAATGTATGTGGCCAATCACCCGGATACGGCTTATGCACAATGGTACCACCAGTATAATAATACAGGTTTCCTGATACTTGCCAATCTTGCGCAAAACATCTTTACATTTCTATTGCTTTGGAAGGAGTGGGGTTCTTACCGCTTTAAATTTGATATGCTTATCTGGAAGACGGCAATTGCGTACAGTGCGCCGATGATCATTGTTGGATTAGGGGGTATGGTAAATGAAACCATTGACCGTATCATGCTGCGTAAGCTATTGCCGGTGAGTGCAGATGCAGCAAAAATTGCAGTAGGGGTTTATTCTGCCAATTACAAATTGGCTATTTTCATTACCCTGTTTATACAGGCTTTCAAGATGTCGGCTGAGCCTTTTTTCTTTAACCAATCTGTAGATAAGAATGCTCCTAAGACTTATGCAAGGGTGATGAAATGGTTTGTGATTACTTTATGTATTGCCTTTCTTTTTTCAGCGCTCTACCTCGACGTCTGGAAGTTTTTCGAGCCCAAGACTTACAGGTGGGGCCTGGGAGTGGTGCCGATATTGCTTTGCGCTAATATTTGCCTGGGTATATACTATAATCTTTCGGTATGGTATAAGATAAAGGACAAGATGGCGATGGGCATGTATATAACACTGGTTGGCGCCCTGATTACTCTTTTACTGAATTATATTTTTATCCCGGTATATGGTATGTATGCATGCGCATGGGCTACCCTGGCGGCTTATGGCACGATGATGGTATTGTCTTATTTTATGGGACAAAGCAATTTCCCGGTGCCTTACCCGGTTAAAAAATTATTGTCTTATATGCTGGTGATGCTGCTGCTGTTTTTTACAGAACGGCTGGTATGGTTTTTTACAGATTTACTGATAATACGAATAGCCGCAGCAACTGTACTGATGTTTTTATTCCTTAAGCTGGTGTTGGCAATGGAAAAGAGTGAATTGGAGAAGATACCCCTGATTAATAAATTTGTCCGTTAAGTACGTTCGCAAGGCTATGTGCCAAACTTTAGCTAGCGGGAAATATCCAGATAGCCCAAGTGCTTAACTTTGTCTTATCATTTAGCACTGTCTTGGTATAAAGGCCATAGATTGGAGCGTCACATAATTATAAAAAACTAAATAATATTTAGATTTTCTAAAAAAATATTATCTTTACAACCTGACCTAATCAAATAATGGTAGTTTTCAGTTATCCTGCAATTAGAAATTTCGTAGAAATATATACAGATGCAAGCGATGCCATGAACAACTGGTATAATATAATGGACAGCACAAATTTTACCGCTTACCCGGACTTGAAACAAATGTTTAGTACAGTGGAAGGAGTAGGCAATGACCGGTATGTATTTGACATTAAAGGCAACAAGTACCGGATAGTGGCAATGATACATTTCAGCATAAGGACTGTGTATATAAGATTTGTCGGAACTCATAAGGAATATGATAAAATAGACGCCAGGAACATTTGATTATTCGGACTGAAAATTCATGCGATTTCAGGTTTTTAAAATGAAAATTATGCCACGGGAAAAGAAAACAATAGCTAAAAAAACTATTAGAAAGCGTGCAAGCCATATTGTATCTAAGAGCATTCCGGTCATTCAAAATCAGAAGGATTATGATAAAGTAATAGCACAAATCGAACAACTTGTAAAAGAAGGTAACAGTACTATCAGGGAGCAAGATATGGCATTATACCAAAAGCTGGCTAAAGCAGCCCAGGCTTATGAAAAAAGCATATACACTATTCCTCCTCCCAGCACATTAGAGGGATTATTAGAATGGAAGATGTATGAACTAAAATTAAAACAGAAAGGTTTAGCGAAAAAACTTCATATCAGTGATGCCAAACTTTCTTTAGTAATGAGTGGCAAACAGCGTCCCGATGCTACCTTGCTTAAATCAATTCATGATAGATTGGGAGTTGACGGCAATTTGTTATTGAGTGTAATAAAAAATTAAGCCAATAGTTCGCAAGGTTTCATACCTGTTGCTTTTTTAAATGCAGTGCTGAAGTGTGATATGCTGCTATAGCCCAGTGTAGCCGCCACATAAGACACAGACTGGTTATCCTGTTGCAGCAATTCTTTGGCTTTTGCTATGCGTAATTCCTGTTGGTAGTCATTAATAGTACGGCCAGTAAGAGCTTTAAATCCTTTCTTCAGGTAACATTCATTCATGGCCACTTTGCGGGAAAGTTCGCGTATGGTAATAGGCCTGTCAAGTTGCAGTTCTATAATATTGCGGGCTTCCATTACTTTATCGCGCTCACTTTCATAAGCCAGGAAACGGCAGGTGGGCACATGACAGGATAAGGTTTGTTGCTGGGTGGCGCATTGCAATGCCCTGCGTAATAATTGTGCTACAATTTCAGTTTGTTTTAAAGACCTGATAAGTGCTGGCATGGGCGAAGTGTCCTGCAACTGGTCTAATAAAATGCGGGTTTGGTTGCAGAAGGGAAATTCAAGTTCTGAGCTCTGGTCGAAGCGGAAAGGCATATTGGCCATCAATACTTCTGCCGGGTACTGATCGAAAAAAGCGGGAGCAAATAGTAATGAATAAACCTTTGCCTTATGAAGTTCAGTTTCACCCTGCTGCAGGTAAAGAAGCTGTACATAAAACTGCCTGTCATCAACAGGGAAAGTATAAAAGGTAGCTTCTTCCTCGCGTAACTCATTTTCCGGCAGCATTATATCCAGTATCTCCAGTTGCACATAACGGCTGATGTTTTCCCGGCCCCGGCTCTCTATACGAACTTCATCTCCCAGAAAGCGCTCAATTGCCCCCGGTTGCTGAATGCTAAGTATGTTCATTACATTTTCCACCACGCAAAGGTAGGGAGATTAGACTAATAAATAAAACTGACGATAATATGACAATTGCCGGATTTATTACCACTCATATTCTTTCTCAACTCTTTGTTTCAGGCGGTCTACCAGTTGTAAAGTGGCCGGGCAATACACCAGGTTGTCGATGAAAGTTTGATTATAAGCGTCAAATGGTTTTTTGTTGTGGTGAGGAAACTCTGCGCAATCAGCCGGACGCACTTCGTAGATAGAACATTTGTTGTCCTTCAGAAACTGGCAGGGCTGTGTATTGTTCACCCAATCGCCGGTATCTTCTTCTTTATGCAGCCATTTATCTATAAACTCTTTAGGCTTCATGCCAAGATGTTTGGATATGCGGCTGACGTCGGCCTTCCTGAAAGTAGGTGTCATTGTTTTGCAACAGTTGGCGCATTGCATACAGTCTACTTCCTTCCATGTTTTTGCATCTGCATCGGCCACCAATTTCGGCATGTCTACCGGAACAATTTTGTCCAGTTTAACGAGGAACTCAGTCAGCTTTTTTTTCTTGCGGGATGCCGTGATCCTGAATTTTTTTAAGTCCATATATGTTTGTAAATATAGGGGATTTGAACAAGATGAATAATATTTTGTAAGGGAATTACGTTACATATGAAACACAAAGCCATTTACATACATATAAGCAGCTTGAATGTCTTTTCAAGTGTATAAATGCTTAATTTGCTGATTATTGAAGCTTGAATATTATATGAATTTGGGAAGGGCTTTTATTATTGTATTCCTTGTGGCTTTTTTATACCCTTTGGGCCCTTTGTTTGCACAAACAAAGGACTCCGTAAAAGAAGCCACCGATACAAGCCTTCACATTGCAGATTCTAATTTGCAGCGGCTTGTTTCTGCAAGAGACAGTATACAAAACGATTCCTTATCAAAATCTGAAGCAAAAGTGCCTGTTCAACGCAGGAGCGGCGCCTATGTTATAAAGGGCAAAGTACGCGATAAAAATACAGGCGAGGGCATTCCTTTTGCAACCGTATTTTTTCCCCATTCACCCCTGGGCACGGCTGCAGATATAGACGGTAATTTCATTATTAAAACTAATTCCTTACCTAATGATACATTCAGGGCCCAGGCTATCGGGTACGACAATGGAAACCGTATACTGAATAAAAAGCTACGTGATTTTAATTTTATAATAGAACTGGAGCGTTCCAGCAGTCAATTGAACGAAGTAGTGATACATGCAGGCGAAGACCCCGCGCTGGTACTGCTCAAAAACATCATCAAACGAAAACCTGTTAATAATCCCGACCGCACTCAAAACTATAGCTACCTGGCCCATAACAAACTGGAGGTAGACATGGCCAGGATGTCGAAAGAGGAATTTGAAAAAATACCCTGGCTTAAAAATTATAGTTTTATTTTTAAAAACCTCGATACTACTTCTGAAGACAGGCCCTTTCTGCCTTTATACATGACCGAGTCTTTGTCCGATTATTATTTTCAACGAAATCCAAGGAAACAAAGGGAGTTCATTAAGGCCCGCCTGATGAAAGGCATCCAGAATGAAAGTATCACCCAATTTATGGGTACCGCGTATCAGAATATCAATACTTACGATAATTTCATACCTGTATTTGATAAACGGTTTGTGAGCCCTATAAGCAATGAGGGCGCATTTTATTATAAGTACACTATTAAGGATACAGAAGTGGCTTACAATCACCGTATCATACTGGTGCAGTTCAGCCCCAAACGGCAGGGCGAAAATTGTTTTTATGGAGATTTTTGGGTGGTGGATACCGTATTTGCTTTGCAAAGAGTGACGATGGAAGTACCCAAACTGGCAAACATAAACTGGGTAAACCGGCTTAGCCTCTACCAGGAATTTGCACCGGTGAACGATTCCTTATGGTTCTGTATAAAAGATAAATTCATTGTTGATTTTAACCCGCCTTACGGAAAAAACCTGCCGGGAATGGTAGGCCGGAAAACAACATTGTATCATAACATAATTGTAGACGACACCTCTATTACAAATGTGCTGGATGATAAAAGATGGAAGATGGACGTAATTGTGGAGGATTCAGTAAAAGACAAAGGCGAACAATGGTGGGAAAACTACCGGCCTGACTCCCTGAGCAAAAATGAAAAGGCAATTTATAAAATGGTGGATACCATTAATAATATGCCTTTGACCAAACATTATGAAAATGTAATAAAATTTTTAATAAACGGAACTAAAGACGTGGGACCTATTCAACTGGGACCAGTATATGATATCTATAGTACAAATTCCATAGAGGGCAACCGTTTCAGGATATCACTGGGCACACCAGAGAAATTGAAGGATCTGCATTTTACCGGATATCTTGCCTATGGCGATAAGGACAATATGTTTAAATATGGCTTTACAGGTCTTTGGTTGTTGCGTAAAGCATTCCCCCGCACCTACGTTTACGGAGCCTATACCTACGATATAGATCACAGTTCCAACTATTTTGATAAAGTGGGGAACGATAATATTTTCGCTTACCTGTTTCGCAAATCCGGCATACCCTGGAAACTGATTTTTAAAAATGAATCACTGCTTGAATTTTACAAAGAATACCCAAGCGGTTTTAGCCATAAACTTACATTTGATCACCGGGAACTTACTCCCTACAGCCCCCTGCCGGGCCCCGAAATTTTTGTAGATAAAAATGGCTTGCCCAGTAATACTGTAGTAAACACAGAAGGAGCCTTGTCATTGCGTTATGCCTACAAAGAAAAATTTTATGAAGGAAAATACCTGCGCGTAAGCCTGGGCAGCAAATATCCCATCGTGCAGTTGCAATTTGCATCGGGCCTGAAAGATATCTGGAACAGCGCATATAATTATCAAAGACTTAATTTCTCGGTGTCAGACTGGGCGCCATTGCCTCATTTGGGCACCATCCGCTACACCGTTTTTGGAGGAAAATATTTTGGCACATTGCCGTATCCATTGTTGGAAATAGTGCCGGGCAACGAATATCATTTTTATAATGCACATGCTTTTGAGATGATGAATAAATATGAGTTCATTGCCGATCAGTATGCGGGCTTTCTCTTTGAGCATAATATTGGTAGTGGTATATTCAGGTATATACCCTTGTTGAAGAAAGCAAAACTGCGCCAGTTGTGGACAGCAAAAGGTATTATCGGATCTCTGAGCAATGATAACAAAGAACTGAATTTTACCCAGAACACTTACCAGTTCCGTTCATTAGAGGGAAATCCTTATGTGGAACTGGGAACAGGGGTAGCTAATATTCTCGAAATGTTCCGCGTGGATTTTGTATGGAGAGTTACGCCCAAATTAACAGCCCAGGAGTCTAAGTCCAGTTATTTCGGTGTCTTCATTGGCTTCCAGTTGGGCTTTTAAAGGCCCCAAACCTGCAATATCTGTTCTGTGTGGCTTTTGGATTTTACCTTTTCTATGATATGGTCGATCTTGCCTTTTTCATTAATGAGAAAAGTGGTACGCAGGATGCCCATGTAAGTAACTCCGAAAAGTTTTTTCTGTGCCCACACACCATAAGCGTTTGCAATTGTTTTGCCGGCATCTGCAACAAGCGTAAAAGGCAGGCTGAATTTATTTTGAAATTTGCGATGGCTTTTTTCATCATCAGGGCTAATGCCTAAAACAACGATGCCTTTCTTTTTCAGCAGCGAAAAATTATCCCTGATATTGCATGCTTCGTTGGTGCAGGTTGGGGTATCATCAGCTGGATAGAAATACATCACTACCTTCCGGCCCTTGAAATCCTTCAGGGATATTTTGTTGCCGTCCTGGTCTGTTGCTGTAAAATCCGGGGCCTTGTCTCCTTCTTTAAGTGTCATGATCTTTAGCGTATAAATGTGTAATGTACTGTTTGTGTATTATTGTTCTCATCGCTGGCGGTAAATATCAGCTCGTGTTTTCCTTTTGGGCAGTGTTCATCAAAATTGTAAAAGAAGGAATCATCATGCTGCTCAAAACATACCCATTTGCCGTCTATTTCGCCGCGGTAATGCTTTACCGATGTGAGCTCGTCTTTTACAGTAAATAATACCTGGCTTGCCTTGCTCATATCAGCCCCGTTTTTCATGGTCGATTTTATTTGTGGCGCTGTGGTATCTGCAACAAGCCAGTAAGTGCCAAAATTACGTACTGATGCTTTATACCATCCCTTATCGGCAGGCCATGCTGCTTTGCCACTGGTGTCTTTCCCGTCTGTGTACATCAGGGCAATTTTATCATGAAGGTCGAAAGGAATTACTTTGTTGGGTTTGATCTTTAGTTCGAAAGAATGATGAACAGGAACATAAGAATGGTGCAGCATGAAAATTTCAGAATAGGCATCCGGCGTTGGTTTCTTATCAAATCTGAAACAAATGTCATCATATAGTGTCTCATGATCTAAACTGAACATAACATTTTCTTTTATAAAACTGTTATTTTGGTTCGTTTTAAAAAGGCTACAATCATTGGGTACAGGAGTGGCATAAGGCTCAGGGTATTTGAGATAAAAAGAAACAATAGAAATATTTTGTTTTGCATCTTTTATCTCTATACGAATCTTGTATGTTTTCCCTTCTGACAATAGCAATACGCCGTTCCTGGTGTTTAAGTGGTGATAAATATGGTCCAGTTTATTGCCCGGCAGTTTAAAAAAACATTGCATCCATTTTCCTTCAGTTTCTTTTGTTTTATAATCTGCATAAGCATTAATATACCTGGTCTCTTCATAACCGATATTATCCAGTATAATTTCAGATTGAAGGGAATCATCCAGGAATAATTTGGCTGAATAGAATGCCAGCGTATTGGTACTGCCATCCATATAATCGTCAATATTCAATCCAACACCCGCATCAGCACTATAAGATATTATAGTATCTCTTTTTGGGAAGTACATTTTATTCCGCTTTTGTAATGAGAATATCTGGGGGGATTGTTCGTAAATACTCCTGTCCATATCATAAATGGCAAGTTCATGTGGTATCGGAGCTTCTTTATCTATAAATGGTAAGCCAAACAATTCCGGGTTCAATGGATGCTCTGTTTTATTGTCCCGTATTTCAAAATGTAAGTGTGGTGCGGTTGAGCCACCTGTATTACCCGACCAGGCTATCTGTTGCCCCTTTTTTACAGGGAACTGGGAAGCAGTAAATGAAATATCAATATCCCATTTTTCTTGCTTATACTGTTCATGCCGTAAGTAATTCTGTAGCTCAGGCACGAAATTATTGAGATGTGCATATAGGGTTGTGTAGCCATTAGGGTGCGTGATATAAATGGCATGGCCAAATCCACCCTTATCCATTTTTATGCGCGACACATAGCCTGCTGCAGCAGCATAGACAGACTGGTTTTCCTCGCCATTTGTTTTAATGTCCATGCCGCTGTGAAAATGCCCCGGCCGGCACTCACCGAAATTGCCGGCTAAAAAAATGGGGATATTCAGCGGGTTGCGGAAATAGTGTTGCGGATAGGCAGGCATTTCAGAAACTTGTTTCTTTTGTGCATAGCAATACAAGCCCGGTAAACAAAAGAGTAAAATGAATAGTTGTTTCATTGAATCCTGCTTCTGGCGTAAAACTAAGGGATATTGGGTATCCTTTATAATTTTTTACAGCAAAGAAGATATATTTGTCTATAAGTATTGACATACTGCTCTTAATGTGTTTATTATAACATGATCCATATGTGGAAATTATTTTCTAAACTCAGCAATAATTATTATTTTTTTTGCTTTACCTGGATCATACTTTACCTGGTTTATCTACCCGCCATACATGCAGGTTTCGTAAGTGATTTTATAGGCTGGCTTTTATACATGAAAAGCCATGGTTTTTGGGATATTATTAACCGAAAAGGAATTGATGAAAAGAGCCTTTACCAGCTTACTCAATTCTGCACATATGTTTACTATAAGCTTTTTGGCCTAAACAGTGTTTTATGGCATTTACTATTTATAAGTCTGCAGGCATTGAATGCTTTATTACTTTTCATACTCTCGCATAAGCTATTTGAAGATTCAGGTATAAAAAATGCAAAGCTTATTGCAGCGAGCGGTGTTTTGCTGTTTTGTTTATGCCCGCACATCTCCGAAGTTGTCGTTTGGGAGCCGGCTTATCATTACCTGCAAGGGTTCCTGATCATTTTGGCCATATTGTTATTGCTTCAGAAATTCCTCCATAAGCAGCAGAAAAAATATGTATGGTTTGCAGCTGGACTGTTTTTTATTTCCTGTTATTCCCTTGAAATATTTTATTTAACACCCTGGCTTGTACTCATGTTGATTTTATACTACAAGCTAGCGTTAAAGTTGGATAAACAAGTTTTTAAAAAAGCGCTTCTGTACTTTTTTGTTCCTATGCTATTGCTGTTTATTTTATACTTTGTTCAATTACATCTCGTATTCGGGTCCTTGATAGCACACATGGATACCTATACAATTAATGAGCCCCTTAGCAACAGTTTAGGCAAACCTGCAAAATATTTATTCCGGATATTATTCTTAGGGCGGTTTTTCCCAGGTAGTACACGCAATTCGGTTTATGAATTTTGTGACTCGGGAACAGGAATATTGCTTTTTTATAGTTTCATAGGTATTGCACTTGGCTATATAATTATGCGATTTAAAAGAATGAGCGCAAATGCAAAAGCTGCAAGTTTCTTATTTATATACGCTTTGTTTACATTAATAATAGTAATTCCACTATGGTTTCAGGATCTGTTTATTGTTGTTAACGACCGCCATCCTTATATTACGTATGCCTTCCTTTCGATGTTAATTGCACTTCTTTTCAACTCTATGCCTGGCAGGTATATTGGCTTGTCTTTATTGGGTATATATATCATGATCAATCTTCGATTTACCATCCAGGAAAACAGGTATTGGATGAAATCATCCCGTATTGTAAGTAAATTGCTAAATACTTTTCCCGATCAGGGTAATAAAGTTGCATTACTGCTGGACTTGCCCCAAAATATGCAAGGAGTACCTATGATAAGTGCGATGGATGAAGGGGAATTTAAAATAATGCTTCAACAATTTGTTGCAGGAAGAAATTATGATAATAAGGAGATACTTGATGTAGCCTCTTTCAATACCCTTACTCCGCAAGACGGATCACATGTAACCGTATTAAATGACAGTATGCTCCGTATAACTGCAAATCAATGGGGTACATGGTGGTGGCATAATGGGAGGGGCTGTATTAACTATGAAAACGAGTATTATAAACTTAGTGTTTCGGATGCTCATTTTTATGATCTTACACTTAAGAAAGACCTTGGTATTTATTTATTGCTCTTTCAAACTGCAGGAAACTGGAAAATTGCAGACTGGAATAAGAAAAATATTGACCAGTATTAAGACAATGAAGTATTTAATGCAAAATAGTCTGCAGTACTTCCAATGATTTTATTTTGCCAAGGTGTTGCGTATGTTGGTGAAGAAATTCAATATGCCAGTCTATAAGCCGGTAACGCATGTCTGAGTTCATATTTACCCGGCTTAATTCAGAGAACTGGTTTGTTTGTAACAATTCAGCTAGTGCCTTACTATCTTCATCACTTACAAAAGGCCTGCTTGCTGGCGGGTGAGATGTGAAGCCGCCTTCCTGAAGGCTTAGGTGCATCGTTTCCGGGCTGTATTCCCCTTTTATTGAATAACCTAATAGATCGCTGCAACGAATGATGAAATAAAGCGGGAAATTGGCGATACTGTTTAAGGGCATTTTATCCAGTTGCATTAAATAGTCGAATGCAAAATCAAACAATTCCGGCATGATAGCCTGCTCTGGTAAAAGCCGCAGTAGCAATTCTGCTGAGAACATAGCAATGCTGTTTTTTACTACTTCTTCCTGTAGCGAGGTATAGAGGTATGCCGGCTGAAACTCCCTGATGCGTTGAAGATTTTGTTGAGGGCGCTGGTACACCACAAGGTCCAGGAGGGAGGCAGCCTGCAAAAGGCCCGAACGGTTATTTTTAACTTTGGTGCTTCGCACGCCTTGCACCATATAACTTTGTATGCCGAAGGATGAAGTGAATATGGTACTTATCAGGCTGCTCTCTCCATACTTTACAGATCGTAATACAATTCCTTTGGTTTTTTGTAACATACTAATTTATAAAAACCATCTTGCTTACATTGGTCTGGCTGCCATCTTTGTTTGTAATAAAAACAAGATATACGCCAGACTGTGGCCTGTGACCTGTATAATCCATACCACTCCATATTGCCTGGCCACCAAGCGCAGTGGTTCGGTAAACAAGCTGCCCCGATATATCGGTGATACGCACATCTGCATTATCTACAAGACCTTTGATGGCAATTGTACCTTTATAGCCGCTGGGTACAGGATTGGGGAAACAAAGCACATTGCTATTGCTTGTTCCACCTTCTGTGGCAGTACCTCTGAAACTAACCAGGCCGCGTTGGGTGCCTATATAAACATCCCCTGTCACAGGGTCTACCGTTATTTTTTGTACCAGGTTGGTAGGCAATGGGCTGTTATCAACTGTAAAGCGGTATAATATGCTGATCGGTTCGCTTGCCGAAAGCAGCCATACACCATTATCTGTCCCAATCCATTTTCTGTTAGCGCCGTCAATAGCGATGGTTCGTATGTTTTCTCCAACGAAAAGATAATTTGCAAAAGAATCGAACTGTTCTATCGGGATGCTGACCTGCGTTTGTGTAATATCTGATTGATTACTGATGGTGGCAATTCCGTTATCAGTACCAACCCATATATTACCGTTTTTATCCTTTGCAATACTTTCTGTGTTATTACTAGGCAAACCCTGGTTTATCTGCAGATACTTATCGTCGGACGTATTGTCAATGGTATTATTATAATCATAAACAATAAGACCACCTCCGGCGGGTAGCAAATACCATATATGGTTGTAATCATCGGAAATGACACGACCGGCATCATTATGAACATTCGCATTATCTATAGTGGGCATAGGCATTAATTGCAGCCAGTTGCCATTTGCAGGCTTCGTTACCAATTCATGTGTACCTCCATTAACCGTGGCAAAAAGATTATTTTCATTGTCAAAAGTAAGTCCCATAACTTCATACCAAGTGGGGTTATTGATACTTTCATCTATAATTGAATTCTGTTTAAACACCTTGCCGGACAGGTCTGGATTAATGACAACAAGGCCACTCTCGAATGAACCTGCATATACTGTGCCATTGAGCTGATCCTTAGTAATAGCAACAAAATCTAATACGGTATCTCCAAACATACTATTATTATAGGTTGGATAATTATACCAGGTATCATTTTTGAAATTAGAAATGCCATATTTATTGGAACTTGGCGTGCCA
>CAIYVS010000750.1 GCA_903929655.1 uncultured Bacteroidota bacterium
CCTCCCCTGATGTCTGCATGTACCGCCTGCACGATGGGCGCATTGGTCGCCGTGGCGGCATCCCATTGTATGATGAGATTCGCGCCTGAGCCGCCAGCAGTTTCGCGGCGCTCGACGAACAACTCCAGTGTTCCCATGGGATTAATGAGTTTGGGCGTAGCGATGTATTCCTTGAGCAACTTGCCGTCCGTGCTGTAATAACGTGCGGATATCACCCGGATGCTGGTCTTTAGGCTGGTGTTGCGTATGCTGATCAGCGCCGAGAGCAAACTGTCCTGCGGATATTTATTATCCTGTATCAGATCGCCATGCCAGATTTTTGAATAGACCGGCAAGTACAGGGTTTCGCCCCGCGATGCTTCGTCCTGTGCAAAGGCGCTGGAGGCACCTAGAAGCAGCAAAATCAGTGCAAATATTTTCATCTTTATTCCTCTGTGATTCATGGTTTTTGGCAGAGTATAGCGATTTGCCGCAAGTCAGTGTTGCGCTACAAAATAGTGGGTTGTTGGACTTAGATACACTCCATTGAATATGAATATCATGGGTATTATTGTGTTGGAATTAGCTAAGTGAGTTATGTCAGACTAAGTTGTTCTTGGATAACGTCATTAGGGGTTCTGTACCAATATATATGCTATGGGTTTGTAGGATATGGTTTGAGAAGACTTGATAGTATATTAGCTTATGTTTAGGGATATCCTAAGTCCTTGTTGGATGAAGGTATCAGAACTAAGGTTAGCTTATATCTGTTGAGCACAGCCTTCTATATTCAGCTGTGAAGGGGATTCACCTGTATTTACTTGACAATACCAGTTATTGATAACTCCAGTTATGCTATAAATGAATCACCTTTGAATGAACACTAGACCATCTGGCCTCTTCCAGGCCTGATGAAGTGAGCTGGTTGGAAAGCTCAGTTATGGAATAAAACAAATACTTTTACACAATTTTATAGGTTTAATTAAG
This sequence comes from uncultured Bacteroidota bacterium, assembly GCA_903929655.1. Taxonomy (GTDB): domain Bacteria; phylum Bacteroidota; class Bacteroidia; order Chitinophagales; family Chitinophagaceae; genus JABDGU01. The sequence goes on from CAIYVS010000750.1 coordinate 967, forward strand.
ATAAATAGTTGTTTAGCTGCAAGGAAATATGTTATTTCTAGTCATAACTAGTCATTTGATGGTGATGTGCCAAACCTGTCCTTCTTACTGTCTTTTATGACATTTTATTGACCTTCTTCCCTTTGTGTTTTGATTAAGTGTAAAGGTTGACAGACCATAAACAACTTACTTGTGAAGTGAGGTTGTCATAACTTGAAACCCAATAATTGTAATTGCCCTGCAATTAAAGAATTCCATGTGCCAAAATACTCATTTGTGGAGAAAATGATTAAGATTTTATATCACTGCTCAAGCATGTTTTTGACCCATGCACAGCTGGTTTCTGATCCAATTGTATATAAAAGTTGCATGTATAAATGTATCTTTAATTTTGCATTCATATTTGAAATGTTGTTGTTGTTGTCTAAATGCTGGAACATGAAAATATAATTATTCTTGTTGTTGGATAAAGTATTTTTCTTAGTAGTTGATCTACCTTAATAAGTGGTCTTGATACATGACTAATCTACCCTAATGGATGGTTAATAGTCTAAATTTGATTCTGGGAAAATCTGCTTATGTCACCAAACAAAAGTTCAGATTACGCAAACCTAAGCTGCCGTTAAGTAACAAAGCCAATGTTTCAGGTATTTGGTTTAGTGTTGAAATAGATTTATTGTTCATTGGTAGAAATACACCAGTTACACAAGTTAAGAACTCACATGATATATGTTATAAACGGAATTTTTTATAACTAA
>CAIYVS010000751.1 GCA_903929655.1 uncultured Bacteroidota bacterium
AGAATTGATTATCAAAATAATACCTCAATACTAGTCAATTGCTACAAGCCCCATTCTTGTCGCACATAGCACTAAAGCGGGTCTGCTGTTCACTTCCAGTTTTGCAAAAAGGTTGTCCCTGTGCCCGGCAATGCTTGTTTCGGAAGTTTTAAGTTTATCGGCAATTTCTTTATATGTTAGATCCGTGCAGCAATATTTAAGGAATTTTATTTCTATTTCTGATAACGACGGCAGTACATCATAATTCTGTATGGTCCGCATCAAATGGTTTGTAGCGACTCCAGATAGGTATATGCCGGTCTCCAGTATAGATTCCAATGCTACTTTTAGTTCCTTGGGATTTGAGTTTTTCAGGATATATCCGTTGGCCCCGTCCCTTAACATTTTTATTACTGCCAGTTCATGCTTGTGCATGGTCATGATGAGTACCTTAAGTTCCGGGTATTTCTTTTTAATGACAAGTAATGTATCATATCCATTGCTCTTAGGCATGCTAATGTCCATAATAACAACATCGGGAAGAACGCTTGCTTTAGCAAGCATGTCCAGCAGTTCTTTGCCATCACCGGCTTCTATTATTACTTCAAAATTGCCAAAAGATGAAATGATCTCTATTATCCCTTTACGAAACATTTCATGGTCGTCAGCTAACGCGAGTTTATGTATCTTCTTTGGTTCCATATACAATTGTTAATGTTATTTTTGTTCCCTGGTGTGGGGCGGTTTGAATATCTATATTTCCATTTAAGTATTTGGCGCGCTCTATCATATTAAAAAAGCCCAACCCGTTCATGTCATCAATAATGTTTTTATCAAATCCAATGCCATTGTCCCGAATGACCATAGAAAAAGATTTGGGTTCATAATTAAGTACAATCCCTATTTCCGAGGCCTGAGAATGTTTGATGGCATTATGAAGCACACCTTGTGCAATACGGTATATCAGCAATTCTTTTTCAGAGCCAAGTGATAAATAAGTGCCGTTAACAGCAAATGAAAACGCTATATGCTTATTGGATATAAGTGTTTCCAATTCTTTTTTCATCACTTCTACAAGACCTATATGCTTTACAAAATTACTATTTAATGAGTGGCTGATATTATGCAGATCGTCAATTAAGTTTTTCAGCATATTGTTGGTTTTTGTAATCAGTGAAGCCTGTTTTTCGTTCGTTGCCAGGTCTTCAATCACATACAAATTTACTTGTGTCAATGCTAACTGTGTTGCCAGGTTATCATGTAATTCAATGGATATTTGGGTCATTGTATTCTCCTGCTCGTCAATACGTGCGCTTAATATCTTTTTCTGGTTGTCAAAAAGCATCTTTTGTTTTTCTAATTGATGCTGGTTCTGTTTATGTTTTTGTACCAATATATAATAGATAATGAAAAATACAAAAAGTGTAAGCAGCAAAGTGCCGCCTACAAAAATCGGTATGATATAATGTTCATTTACTCCCATGCTGTAATTTTGGGTAAAGTAGGAAGACGCAGGAAAAACCGACGTAGGTAATGATATTCACAATTATAATAAAAAGGTCGATGATCCAATTTCTGTTTTTTAAGGTGATAAGAAAGTAACTATATAGTCCCCAATTTAAAAAAGTAATGCTCCAAAAAAAAGTTAAGATACACAATAGCCAGAAATGGGGATAGGAATATAAATGCAAGCTTTCGTTGTTCAACAGCAAACGTGAAAATGCAAACAAAGACATTCCTATCACCATTACCCCTTCAAAAAGCAAAAAGAAAGAATTCTGGGAGCTTATATGCTGTACGAAAAATATGTTTATCAGGCCTAAACAAATGCCACCTATACCGATATATATACCAATATTATTTTTTTTGAAAACATCAACACTATAATTAAAGTAAAGACTAGTTAGCCCAAATGCTACTAATTCGTAAATAGCGTATAATGCTTCATTAGTATGATATTTTTTAGCGACATAATATGAAATTATTTCAATGACAAATGAAAATAATATCGATAGGCCGAATATTTTCGACGCAATATCAAGTTTTTTAAACCTGTAAATGCTTAGAAAAGAAGCAGCAGTCAGGCTCATGTAATATATTATATAAGCTATATTCATTTTTAAATTACTCTAAAATATCGTAGCTCGAACTTCCTGCACTAGGGCAAGAACTTGGACAAGGTAAGCCATGATCAATTACCATCGAAGAAGAACCGCTGGACATATAAACATAATTACCTGTAGCGTCATATCCAGCCATGATGATGGTCAAAGCTCCGCTTTGATAACCTGCATATTTCCCTGCATAACCTGCATTAATATAATCTAGCGTATGAGCAAACATTAATTTCACATTTTTAATTGAAGGGTTAGCACTCAAATATGCTCTGATAGAATCTGCATTAATAATGATTGATCTTAAGTCACTATCATTGGCACCGGAATTAATGCTATAAAGATAGCTGTTAATCATTTTATTTGCAGAATCTTTTGGAATAAACTGAATGTGAGAACTATCAGTTTTAGGCACAAATCTTGCAGAAAACTGTATTTGCTGTCTGCTATTTGGTGCGACTGCTGTATTTTCTTTTGAACATGCCGCAACTGTGATAACTGCAATAATAACTGAGAGAATAAGATAATTGCTTTTCATACATTTGATTTTTTTGATTAACGAAATTGATTTTCAATGTTGAAGTAAGCGCCTTTTGTTAGTAAATATTCAATTGAAAGCCACCAGCCCGAGTGCTAAAAAGCGCTGAAATAGGTGCTAAAAAAAGTTTTACTTTAACTAAATAGATTTTTTTTAAAGAATCCGGCCTTACTTAAATTATATTATAATTTAT
>CAIYVS010000752.1 GCA_903929655.1 uncultured Bacteroidota bacterium
GGCATACGCCAAAGGTATTATTTTTTAGTGTAATTTACAAGTCTAATTGGTATAATATAATCAGCTCAACATGACAATTTTGCTTGATGCTGCTATAAAATAAAAAGAGGCTTCATTTGAAGCCCCTTTTTAAAATTATATGACTGATGCGTCCTGTAGTGCATTAACTATTTCGCAATCTTCCTGATGGTCCTTTCCCCGCTACTACTAATTATTTCTAAGAAATAATTTCCCCTGTTCAGCTTGTGAGTATCTATTATTTCTTTCTGCCCGCTCACTTCCCCTGTGTAAACTTCCTGCCCTATAATATTCAGTAACAATACCCTGTCGCCCTTTTCAGCACCATCAATTATTAATTCATTGCTTACAGGATTTGGATAAACGTCTATATTGCCCTGCGAAACGGGCAGATTATTTATTCCGGTAACCAGGTAACAGCTAATAACAGAATCAGGGAAAGTGCATGGCACACTCGTATATACTATCACACAGATACTATCACTCAGGGAAATATTACTGGAACTATACGTGCTTGTAGTCTGCCCGGTAAATATCCCATTCTTAAGCCATTTATATGATAAAACATTTGAGTTGCCGCTAACATTTGCTGTAAATGTCATTACGCTACCAATTGATTGAACTGTTAGGCTAACAGTAGGGGGAACATTGCTGATAACGCTTATATGCAAAGCATTGCTGATGTTGGAATCTACAGGCTGGCAAGCCAGGTTACCCCTTACTTCGCAACTTATTATATCCCCATTATTTAAAGCAGTTGCAAGGAAAGAAGGACCTGTTGCGCCGGGAACGTCAGCCCCGTTATCCTTCCATTGGTAGCTTGCAGAACCGGCATTAGTTGTGTTTGCCAAAAATGTTGCTGATGCTCCGAGACAAATCGTATCTCCCGGATTGGCAGTGATTGTAACAGTAGGCGGGCCTAAAAGTGGATTCACTAAAGCTGATGTAGTAGCACTGCTCGAACATCCATTCAAAGTAGTGGTAACTGTGTACAAACCCGAATTAGCTGGTGTTGCAGATATAATATCAGGATTTTGTATAGAAGGACCTATGCTTGCGGGACCAGACCAGTTGTAAGACACACCGGAAGTAGCACAAGTAGACGATAATTTCAAAGTATCACCCGCACACACAGGACCATTATTTGCCGCCGTAGGCGTAGCTGGTGTGGGGTTTACGTGAACCAAAACACTATCAGAGGTACTACAGCCTGATAATGTTACAGTCGAGACGTAATAACCCGAATCAATATAAACCATGTTCGTTCTCGAAGTATTTGCACTTCCGCTAACATTGAAACTGTTTGGACCATGCCATTGGTAAGTAACACCACTCGTAGCAGAACTTGCAGAAAGGTTCAAAGTTTGCCCTGTACATGCTGGGTTATTGCAAGTTATCGTTGCCGCAGCAGGGTTTTTAGCGATCACATGTACGCTATCAATTTTAGAACCGCAAAAATTAGAAGCTGTTATAACATAATAACCCGTATCATTAAATAAAAACGGTGCTATAGATGGATTCTGAGTGCCATTTGAGAAAGGCCCTGGCCCTGACCAGTTATAACTTCCTGCTGTTGGAGAAGTGGCATAAAGATGTAAACTATCCCCCACACATACCGGGCTGTTAGATGAAACTGACAGGGTAGTTGGTGAAGAGGTAACTACAACATTTAACGACGAAGTATAAGTACAACCTCCCGTATCGTTTGCACTTACGGTATACAATCCACTATCTGCTGCGGTAACACCATTTATAAAAGGATTTTGTATAGTGGGTGAAAAACCGCCCGGCCCGGTCCAAGCATAAGTAACCGAACTTGACACCAAAGTGTCAGGTGCAAATAAGTTAAGCGTATCGCCTACGCATAAAGTATCATGCATAGCAGTTGCAACAACATTTCCCGGACATGCACCGGCAAAAGCAAAATTATAAATCCATCCGGAACCGCTGCTTTCCTGGTAAAGCTGAACAGAATCAATGCCTCCCGGCATATAAATATCAAGCTGCACACCGGGGCTTAAAAGGCTTGTCCCTACAATATTTCCATTTATGATAGTCGCATACATCGGCCCCGGACCGCATACAGTATAGTTTGTAAGATTTGCAGGTGTAATATTATAATGGCTACCATTAATTTTCATCTTCACAGTGTCGTCAGAATTTATTGATACAAAATGTGCCCTGATCCTGTATACCGGGCTGGGGAATTTATATTTATATCCACCGAGTTGAACGTAATATGGTGATACCCCACAGGTAATACCAGATGTAGGAGTTCCAATTGTGTCAACTATTACTGTATGTCCGCTAATAGTCTGGGTACCCCAAAGCGATGTTACAGCATAATAAATCTGAGCCCCCGATGTGAATGGGATCAGGCATAACAATGCAGAATATAGTAAAATTTTATAGGACATCGTTGCGGATTAATTTTTTTTGACCAAAACACTTACTATAAAGGTAATATAATGTTAATAAACCATAAAAAAAATCATCAAATATTTATAATTTATTAAAATCCAGTTCACATTATGCGATTAATAACTCATAATCAGCTAAAAAACTCAATTATATTAGCACTATTTGCACCTTGTTATTCCCATTTAGGGTTTGATAATGACTCTTTTCACGACGTCTTCATTTTCTGTTCTTAACACTAGTGTATATACCCCGGCTGAGTAATTCTCTAAACTTACCTGCTGGTCAAATAGATTATTTGTTAGCTCAATTGCTTCATTATAAACTACTTGTCCCAGCACATTCAGAATCTCTATCTTTGCATTGTTACTATTAAATATCATTCCCCTTACTCTAAAAGTTCCATTGTTAGGATTTGGATAAATGTGCAGATCGCAGATTGGGTACTGCACGCTGTTTATTACACTCGTCAGGGCAGTACATGCTATTGCCGAATCAGGTTCTGTACATGGCACTGAACTATAAACGAGAAAGCAAATGGTATCTCCCATACTTAGGTTAGAACTGGTATATGTTGTATGAGTTGCTCCTGCTATTTTCACCCCATTTTTGCTCCATTGGTAACTAAATCCGCTGCTGCCATTTGGTACATGGCCGGTAAAAGTAACTGTGTCGCCCGGAGCATAATAAGTAGGGTAGACACTAAGCGTAACTACCGGGGGAGGCAGGGATATCGTATACATATGTATGAGGTTGCTGCCAGCTGTATCTATAGCCTGGCAGGGAGCATTACTGATCACTTCACAGCTAAAGCTATCTCCATTGCTGACAGAAGCAGTGGTAAAAGTGGCGGTGGTCGTATTGCCAATAATAATCCCGTTTCTTTTCCACTGATAAGCAGGTGCAGCACCGGCACTTGTAGTGGTGGCTGTAAAACTTACATTGCTGCCGGCACATATGGTATCTCCGGGACTTGCACTAATGTTTATAAGAGGTGGCCCCAGAATCGGGTTGACAGTCACATGTTCCGTATCAGTACTGGAGCAATTATTAAGTGTAGCAGTTAATAAATAATTCCCCATACTATTAAGCTGTACATTGTCAATCGTGGTATCCTTTTGTGCACTATTAAAACCTAGAGGTCCTGCCCAGTGGTAGTTTGCGTTGGTCGTATTACTATTTGCATACAATTCCAATGTGTCTCCCACACAGAGCGATACATTATTATTAAGCAGGGAAAAAGAAGCTAAAGGTTTTATGCTTACATGTATCGTATCCGGGCTGGTACAGCCGTTTACTGTCGCACTGACTACATAATTGCCTGAATCTGCAGGGCTGGCAGGATAAATAAAGGTATTAGCATATGATGAGAAAAAACCATTAGGCCCCGCCCAGGAATAAGTAGCCCCGCTTATGGCTGTTGCATTCAGGCGCAGTGTATCGCCGGGACATACCGGGCCATTTGTAGTGACACTGATGGTAAATGGTGCTGCAATATTTATATAAGAAGTGTAAGTACAGGAACCGGTATCTGATACCGTGATCGTATAGGTTCCTGCCGCATTCGTGTAAGCATTCGTAATCGTTGGATTCATTACGGCTGAGGAAAAATTATTGGGCCCTGACCAGCTATAGGTAGCTGAAGCGGAAACAGCATTGGTATCTGCATACAGGCTAAGACTGTTGCCCACACATACCGTATCCGGTGTGGCAGTGGGAGATACAGAACCATGACAGGGGATACAAGGACAGCTGGCATAATCAGATGCATTAATTCCAAGATTCCCTATAAGTGAAAAATGTATAGTAGAGCCGCTTATCACCCCTTTGTATATTGTATTATCTCCGACGTATAGTATATTATTTATCATTGCCATGCCAATCGGTCCTATCCCAAGGTTTCCTGTTACTGTCCATGAATTAATTAAAACTCCGCTTGAACTGTACTCATATAATGTTCGCGGGTTAATGATTCGTAACACGTAAAAATTACCTGAGCAATCAGCAACTACATCTGCAGCATACACTCCGTTAAGGTTTATAATACTATCCGCATTCGACACCCCATCATATCTCCATACAGTTTCGGATGGGTCTATGCCATAGATATAGCCCCCTCCGGCACCTATATTAGGTGAGGGAAATGAGTAGCCGGGGCTGGACCAACCGACACCACTATAATAAGAAGTATTTACATAAAAAGTAGGTGAGGGACCTGTTGCGTTCAAATTATTGCTTACGGCCAAATCAATTGCCCCCGAATAAGATATAGTATTCAAACTTGGGTTTGTAGAAGAGATAGGCTGCGATGGGTCAAAATTGTATATATCACCGCCGAAGGTCATGATATAAATCATGCCGGTTCCTGAACAATTAGGCAATTGGGCTTCTGCAACAATTGACAGGAAGCAGAACACAAAAAATAATAGTAGTCTTTTAAGACGCATAGCTGCTCCAAAGCAATTGGAGAAATATATATGGCTCAAAAAATTTTTAAAATTCATTTCAATAACATTAAGGATTTATAATGATCCTCTTTATGATGTTCTCATTTTCTGTTCTTATTATCAACATATATGCCTCTGCCGGA
>CAIYVS010000753.1 GCA_903929655.1 uncultured Bacteroidota bacterium
AGCGGAAAAAGTTTTGACACGCCCCGGCTACAAACCACCCGTCTTTGTTCGCAGAAGAAATGTAATACTTCCCTCTGGCGTTATATGGATACAAAAAGGAGAAATGTTCAACCCCGCCACACTCGAAACCCGCCGCATGACAATGGAAGAATGGGATATTCTATTAGGTTTGGGTCTTGGACGCCTCGATTTCGAAGGCTGGTGCCCTGCGCTGCCAGGTTCAGGCTTTTAATATCAAATATCATCAGTTCATTTCCTTTTGCCTTTGCGCATCGTCCCTACTGCCATTGGGTCGGTATGCAGAGCGGCCCTGTGAGTATGCATACCAACAATACATAATCAACATTCCCTGTCATTTTGTCAAATTTTCAATTTTGGAACAGCTATTGATAACTAATGATTAGAACATCTATTAAAATTATTTCATCTAATATTAAGAATTTTATATGCAGGAAAAAGGTACCATATCCATCCACACGGAAAATATATTCCCCATCATTAAAAAGTTCCTCTACTCCGACCACGAGATATTTTTAAGGGAACTCGTCTCCAACTCGGTTGACGCAGTGCAAAAACTGAAACGTGTTTCCTCCATGGGCCAGTTCAAGGGCGAAATGGGAGAACTGCAGGTGCAGGTAGCTTTTGATGAAAATGCAAAAACCCTTACCATTTCAGATAATGGTATCGGTATGACCGCCGAAGAGATCAAAAAATACATTAACCAGGTAGCTTTTTCGGGCGCTGAGGAATTCATGGAGAAATTCAAGGAAGCCAAAGATGCCAACGAGATCATAGGCAAATTTGGGCTGGGATTTTATTCCGCCTTCATGGTAGCCGAAAAAGTAGAGATACAAACCCTTTCTTACCAGGAAGGCGCAGAACCTGCCCATTGGACATGCGATGGCAGCACAGAATTTGAACTGAGCGAAGGCACAAGGACCACCAGGGGAACAGAAGTGATTCTGCACATCAACAAAGATTCCGAAGAATTTCTGGATAAGCACAAGCTGGAAGGCATACTCGATAAGTACTGCAAATTCCTCCCCGTGCCTGTAAAATTTGGCACCAAAACAGAACAGGAGCCCGATGGTGAAGACGCTGAAGGCAAGACAAAATACAAATCGGTTGAAGTTGATAATATCATCAATACCACCACCCCTATCTGGACCAAAATGCCGGCAGACCTGAAGGATGAAGACTACCTGAATTTTTACAGGGAACTCTATCCCTTCTCCGAGGAACCGCTTTTCTGGATACATCTCAATGTAGATTATCCTTTCAACCTCACAGGTGTACTTTACTTCCCCAAAGTAAAGAACGAACTGGACCTGCAACGCAACAAAATAAAACTCTTCTCGCGCCAAGTATTTATTACTGATGAAGTAAAGGACATCGTTCCCGAATTTCTGATGTTCCTGCATGGCGTTATAGACTCACCCGATATACCCCTCAACGTTTCCCGCAGTTTCCTGCAGGCAGATAGCAATGTAAAGAAGATCAACACTTATATCACCAAAAAAGTTGCAGACAAACTTGCAGAGCTCTTTAAGAACGATCGTAAAGGATACGAAGAGAAATGGAACGATATTGGTCTCTTCATAAAATATGGCATGATAAGCGATGAGAAATTTTACGACAAGGCAAAAGACTTCGCTTTATTTACCAACACAAAGAACGAATACTTTACCCTTGCAGAATACAAGGAAAAGGTAAGCGGCCTGCAGACAGACAAGACAGGCAATGTAGTATATATTTATGCCACAGACCCATCAAAGCAGGACGCATTCATACAGTCTGCCAACAAAAAAGGTTATGATGTGCTGCTGATGAATTCGCCCATTGATACGCATTTCATCAGCCAGTTGGAACATAAACTGGAAAAAACCACCCTAAAGCGCGTAGACGCAGACGTAGCAGATAAGCTGATACAAAAAGAAGAAAGCCTGCCCAGCGTATTGAGCGAAGAACAAACGACGAAAGTAAAAGAGATATTCAGTAAGGCCATAACCAAAGCCGGGATGAATGTAGAAATAGAATCACTCAATCCTGAAGAGTTCCCTGTTACGGTAACAGTAGATGAATTCACACGCCGTATGAAGGACATGGCTAAGATGGGCGGAGGCATGAGCTTTTATGGGTCACTTCCTGACAATTTCAAAGTTGCCATCAACGCCAATCATAAACTCATCAGTCGCATACTGGATGCAGGCTCTGAGGAACTGCAAACCAAGCTGGCCAAACAGGCTTTCGACCTGGCATTGCTCTCACAGGGAATGCTTACAGGCGCGGAGCTTACCGAGTTTGTTACCCGCAGTGTTAACCTGATAGATTAATAAAAGCAGAGACGGGACGCATCCCGTCTCTGCTTTACAAAAAACTATTTCTTTTTTTCCTGCTTCCTGAAATACCGCCTCAGCAAAAAACTATGTTTCAGGCCTTCCAGGTCCTGGTCCAGTTTCCCGGAGGCAGTCTTTATATTCAGCATGCTCTGCTGAATATTGTTGGCAAATGCGGTGTCTGTCAAAAGCATATTCATAGTGCCCTTGCCACCGTTCACATGCTGCATGGTAGTAGACAACTGGTCTGATACTTTATTGAGTTCGTCAGAAGTTTCTTTCAGTTTATTAAGTGTATAAGCCAGGTTGGCACCGAGCACGGTATCATTCAGCAATTTACCCACAGTACCATTTCCTTTTTGAATTTGCTGAGTAATGCTTTGCAGGGAATTACTCACATTCAAAACCTTGTCAGTAACCATATTCAGGTTATTAAAAGAACTCTTCAGGCTGCGTGCCATTTCGGGGTCTTTATACAAGGCCTGTATCGTACCATTATCCGAATTCAGGCTTGTGGTCAGCACTTTCAGGTTCTCACTTATCACCCTGATGTTCTCATTCGTCGCACTCAGTTTCTGCATTTCCTGGTCAGTAATAATAGGATTAGTACTGGCGATCACATCATTGTTTTGTATAGGCTCACCTCCGTTCTTTGCTGTTGTAATATTTACAAGCTTATCACCCATCAGTCCGTCTGAGTTGATAGATGCAACCGCATTGCGTGTTATAAAACTTCTTTTACTTTCTTCAATGCTCATATCCACCTGCACTACGCTGTCATTGATCAGTTTTACTGCTTTTACTATACCCACCTTCACCCCGTTGAACCGCACATTACTCCCGGTCTTCAGGCCGCTGGCATTTGTAAATTTAGCCGTAATAGGAAACGTTTTATTGAATAATTCACTCTTAGATCCCACGAGGAATATCCCGACAATAAACAATACGATGCCTATCGTAACAAAAAAACCTAGTAATATATTTTTCCTCGTTGCTGAGTCCATCTGCTGAAATTATTTTTTAAAAAACTGTTTAATAAGCGGGTCATCTTTCTTTATTAATTCATCGTATGCGCCTTGCAGGTATGCAATACCATCACTCAAAAATACAATACGGTTGGCGGTTTCCTTAGCAAGGTCTACGTCATGAGTAATGATAATAGAAGTGGTTTTATATTTCTGCTGCAACTCCATGATCAGTCTCGTTATTTCTTCTGATGTAATAGGATCAAGGCCTGTAGTCGGTTCATCATACAATACTATTTCCGGGTTCAGTATCAGGCTGCGCGCAATACCAATACGCTTTCTCATGCCCCCCGAAAGTTCCGATGGCATCAGATCTATAGCATTTTCAAGACCTACATTTTTCAAAGCTTCTCTTACCAGGTCTTCAATATTGCCGCTAATCTTTTTACGGCGGTGGCGGCGCAGAGGGAATTCAAGGTTCTGCCGCACAGTCATGGAATCATATAATGCACTGCTCTGAAACACAAAACCTATGCGCATACGCAATTCATCCAGCTCACGATGGTCCAGTTTAGATATATCCTGCCCGAAAACGCGCATGGTACCACCGTCAGGCTTCACCAACCCGATAATACATTTTATCAATATAGTTTTGCCAATACCTGATTTCCCCATCACAACAATATTCTCACCCGGATAAATGCTCAGGTTAAAATCCCTTAATACCACATTGCTGCCAAAAGCTTTTTGCAAATGCAGTATCTCTATCACAGGCTCAATGCCTGTGGCACTTTTAGACGGGATGATATTTTGAGCAACTGATTCCATTATAAATAGCCCAGCATAGATGAGATTTGAGTAACAACCATATCAATAACAATAACACTCAGCATCGCTATCACCACCGATGCATTAGCAGCCTTTCCAACACCTTCTGTCCCTTTCTTGGAATTATAACCTTTCGTACATCCAACCAGGCCTATTGCAAAGCCAAAGAAAAATGTTTTGGTAAAAGAAGGCACAATGTCTTTATACGCCAGCGCCTCAAAAACACGGTTAAAAAAGAAATGGATGTTTACCTGGTCTTTTATATTAGAACCCGTAAAAGCGCCCATAAGCGATATGCAATCTGCATAAACTGTCAGTATAGGTATCATTAAAGTAGTAGCCGTGATGCGTGTTGCTACCAGGTATTTAAAAGGATTGGTCCCCGACACTTCCATAGCATCTATCTGTTCCGTTACCTTCATAGACCCCAGTTCCGCACTGATGCCTGAGCCTATTTTACCTGCACATATCAGCGCTGTCACCAATGGTCCTATCTCCCGTACGATTGAAATAGACGACATGGCAGGCAAAAAAGAACCTGCACCAAACTCCACCATCGTAGGCCTCGATTGCATCACAAGCACCAAACCAAGAATAAATGCAGTAACCCCAACCAGTATAAAAGATTTAATACCAATTTCATAACACTGGCTTAATATCTCGCGGAATTCATAAGGCGGCTTGATTCCTTCTTTAAACACCTGCGCAGTAAAACCGGCCAATTCAGCACAGCCCTCAAAAAAGGAATCCAACCCTTTCGAAAACAACGTTTTACGCTTATTTAATTCAGCAGCCATTGTATGAAATTCCTCCTTCTTTAAAATATATTGTAAAAATAATGCCACATCTGTCCTTCAGTAGGATCAGTACCCTTAGTTGTTTGAATATTTTGATGATGACCCTGTTTCACAACTGTTTATTTATATAAGCATTCCGCTCAAAAGTAACACCTCTTCAAACTATATAATATGACCATAATTATTCCGCGACAGCAGTTTTTAAAATCGAAAACTGACATTAATCATAGCTAATTACTAATATATTTATTAACTAGCGTTTATAAATAGAAATTGCATTAATTTTAAAGTTATGAATAAAATAATACTTACCTCACTATACTTGCTTTTTTGTGCAATTATTGGCAATGCCCAGACAAATGCAGTAGATTTTACTGCAAATGACTGCGCAGGCAATTCTCATCATTTATTTGCCGAACTGGACGCCGGGAAAGTTATCGTTATATCTTTTGTTGAGCCTTGCAGTGCATGCATAGGTCCCTCGCAAAATGCATATACTACAGTACAGAGTTATGCAAGTTCTAATCCCGGTAAAGTTGTTTTTTATTTATCAGACGACCAGGCAAATACTCCGTGCTCCAGTCTCATTGGCTGGGCAAATGGTAATGGTATGCCAGGCATCACCATATTTTCAGATCCCGCTGTTAAAGAATCTGACTACGGTAAATTCGCAATGCCGAAAGTAGTCGTTTTAGCAGGTACAGATCATAAGGTATATTATATTGGTGATGATGGTATTTTCGGGTCTGTCCTGCAGGATGCAATTAATTCGGCCCTGAGTGCCACAAGTGTCACACAAGTTCAGCAGCAAATGACCAGTTTGAGTGTATCCCCAAATCCTGCTTCTGATCAGCTCTATGTAAATTATGTTACAGACGGATTTAGTGATATCAATATAGATGTGTGTAATTTAAACGGATCTATTCTGAAATCTGTACACTTTGGCAGGCAATTACCCGGTTCCCATCAATGCAAAATAGCTTTTGATAATGTACCCCCTTCCGAGCTCTATTTTGTCAGGCTATATACAGGCTCAAAATACCTCCTGGCTAAATTCATCATCAAAAATTAAGTATCTCGGTCAGTCCTTCTTTTGCGCTACAGTCTATAATTGTATGAAAAAGTTCTTTTTAGTTGTTATCCTTACTATTATTATTTCAAACAATACCTATAGCCAGGGTTGTTGTTCAGGCGGCAGCGGTAGCCCGATAGCAGGAGGAACATCGCAAGGTGTATTGCTCGACAGGCAGGCAGAAATAGGCTTCAACTGGCAAAGTATCAATTCCAATAAATTCCTTACAGGCGACAAGCCTGCTATGGATTTCTTAAAAAACTATAACAGTAATTACCTATACAGCCGCTTTGCCTACGGCATTAGCAAAAATTTTACCATGTCGCTGGAATCAGGCTATTATTTTAATAAAACACAGATCGGTCTTGGCAATGAGAAAATTAACAGCTCAGGCATCGCAGATCTTATTATCTTTCCGCGCTACGATGTATACAACAGTACCAGGGAAAAAACACGCACTGAAATTACCCTCGGCATGGGCATGAAAATTCCTATGGGCAAATACCTGGATTCATTTGTTACGTTTACTAACCCCGCTACAGGAAAAAAATATTATGCAGCCATGCCCCCTGCGGTCATGCCAACCACAGGCTCTAACGACATGATACTTTATGGATTTCTTTACAGGGGATACCCTCAAAAAGATTTCAGGATATTCGCCAACCTGCTGTACATACATAAAGGCTGGAACGCATTAGGGCAAAAATTTGGAGATTATGCAGGTATTGGTCTTTTTGCAGGCAAAACCTTCTTTAGAAAAATCGGTGTAACATTACAGGTACGTGGCGAATGGGTAGATGTGATGCAGCATGACAAAAACATAGATATGCTGGCTGTATACAATCTCGATGTGAATTCCACCGGCGGTAAAAAGATAATATTTGCCCCCCAGCTTAATTATAGCCTTGGTCCATTCTCTTTTTATGCTCTTACAGAGCTTCCTCTCTATCAATACATTAACGGCACCGCAATAGCCTCCCAGTATCTCTTTACATTAGGCATAACCTATCGTTTCTTTGTAATTAAACCCAACGGATAGTCTTCCACGGCCACCTTACCCGCGGCAAATCTATAGCCATTTTCTTCACAAACATGACGCAGGTCATAGTTTACCTATGACTTCGGTCATAGGCCGGGCCATATACTCCTGCTACATTTACTCTTTATTAAAAGTTCTTCTATGGCTCAAATAAAGATCATGGACGGCAACGAAGCTGCTGCCTACATAGCATATAAAACAAACGAAGTGTGCGCCATATATCCCATCACCCCATCATCCACTATGGGTGAGTTTTGTGATGAATGGTCTGCCGAAGGCAGAACAAATGTTTACGGGGCAGTTCCCAAAATAATAGAAATGCAAAGCGAGGCCGGTGCCGCAGGCGCAGTTCATGGCGCTTTACAGGGCGGGGCTTTATCATCCACGTTTACCTGTTCACAGGGCTTGCTGCTCATGATACCCAATATGTATAAAATTGCAGGAGAACATACCCCCGTAGTTTTCCAGATCGCAGCACGTACACTTGCTACCCACGCCCTCTCCATTTTCGGCGACCACTCAGATGTCATGTCAGTGCGCCAAACAGGCTGGGCAATGCTTTTTGGCCGCGATGCACAAGAAGCCATGGACATGGCCCTCATAGCACAGGCAGCTACACTTAAATCAAAAATCCCATTCCTCAATATTTTCGATGGATTCAGAACCTCCCACGAGCTAAGCAAAGTGAACGTGATCCCTGACGAAATTATCCTGGAAATGATAGATGAGAAAGATATTATCACCCATCGCAGAAGGGCTATGTCACCTGAGCACCCATCTATTCGCGGCACTGCTCAAAATCCGGATGTCTTCTTTCAGAGCAGGGAAGCCGCCAATCCATACTATAATAATCTGCCATTGATCGTCACCAAAATGATGGAAAAATTCGGAGAGCTCACTGGCAGAAAATACAAACTATACGAATACTACGGCCACGAAAATCCCGAAAGCATCATCATCATCATGGGTTCAGGCGCCGGCGCTGTGCAGGAAACCATTAATTATCTCAATAATAAAGGAGAGAAAACAGGCTATCTGTACGTCCGCATGTTCCGTCCATTCGATGTGAAAGACTTTGTACAGGCAATACCTGCTTCCGTTAAAAATATAGCAGTGCTGGATCGTTGCAAAGAACCCGGCGCCATTGGCGAACCGCTATACATGGATGTTATTAATGCCCTGGCTGAAGAATGGAATGGCAACCCTCTAAAAGTTATCGGTGGTCGTTATGGCCTCGCATCAAAAGAATTCAACCCGGCTATGGTAAAAGCCATCTTTGACGAACTGAAAAAAGATAAACCCAAAAAACATTTTACTGTTGGTATAGATGATGATGTTACCCACCTGAGCCTGGACTACGACAAAACCTTTTCACTCGATAAGCAACACTTGTTCCGCGGCTTATTTTTCGGCCTCGGTGCAGATGGTACAGTAAGCGCCAACAAAAACTCTATCAAGATCATCGGCGATACTACCGATAATTATGTGCAGGGCTATTTTGTTTACGATTCTAAAAAATCCGGTTCTCTTACCGTTTCCCACCTGCGTTTTGGCAAAAACCCCATACACTCCACCTACCTCGTCAATTCTGCAAACTTTGTGGCCTGCCACCATTTCAATTACCTCAACAAATACGACATACTGAAAGATGCAGAAAAAGGCGCCACCTTTTTATTAAACGCTCCTTTCGAAACTGAAGAAGTATGGAGCAAATTACCCAAAAACATACAACTGGAGATCATAGACAAACAACTCAAAGTATATGTTATCAACGCATCAAAAGTTGCCCGTGAAACCGGGATGGGCTCCCGTATCAATACCATTTTGCAAACATGCTTTTTCGCCATCTCCGGTATCCTGACAAAAGAAGATGCCATACAAAAAATTAAAGATGCTATCAGGTACAGCTATTCAGATAAAGGTGAAAAAGTAGTACTCAAAAATTTCGAGGCCGTAGACAAGGCTATCGCAAATCTTTTCGAACTGGATTATAGCAAATTACCGATAGGGAATATTGAAACAGAAAAGACCGTTCCGGATGACGCACCCGATTTTGTAAAAAATGTGCTGGCAAAGATCATCGCCTTCGAGGGTGATGAACTGCCCGTAAGTGCATTCCCCGTTGACGGCGCATACCCGGTAGCAACTACCAAATGGGAAAAAAGAAATATTGCCGATGCTGTACCGGTATGGGATGCAGACCTTTGCTCCCAATGCGGCAAATGCTTCCTCATCTGCCCGCATGCAGCCATACGTTGTAAAGTGTATGATAAAGAAGAACTCGCATCAGCTCCGTCTACCTTTAAGCATACCGACCCCATAGGCAAAGAATTTTACAAAGACAAAGAAGCCTATTCATTGCAGGTATCAGTTGAAGACTGTACAGGTTGTAAACTATGCGTGGAGTATTGCCCTGTAGAAAGCAAAGCACTTACAGGCCATAAAGCCATCAATATGCAGGAGCAAATACCTCTCAAAGAAACAGAAATTAAAAATTGGGACTTCTTCCTCTCGCTCCCCGAGATAGACAGGAACCGCGTTAATAAGAATACCGTTAAAGGCACACAGTTCCTCCAACCCCTCTTCGAATTTTCGGGAGCATGTTCCGGTTGCGGCGAAACACCTTACCTCAAACTGCTTTCGCAATTATACGGTGAACGCATGGTGGTGGCCAATGCCACTGGTTGTTCCTCCATTTTCGGCGGCAACCTGCCTACAACCCCCTGGGCTGTTAACAGCCAGGGCTGCGGACCTGCATGGGCCAATTCCCTTTTCGAGGACAATGCAGAGTTTGGCCTCGGCATCAAGCTGGCCTATGATAAAAAACTGGAAATAGCAAAAAGCCTGCTACATCATTCGAAAGACCTTATAGGTGCAGATTTTGTAGAAGCAATTCTTAATACCGATCAAAGCACAGAGGCAGGAATACAGCAACAAAGGGCTAATGTTGCAGAATTGCGCAAACGCATATCAACACAACATAACTTTGAAGCCATACAACTAAATGTACTTGCAGACCACCTCGTAAAAAAATCTCATTGGATCATTGGCGGTGATGGCTGGGCTTATGATATTGGCTATGGCGGTCTTGACCATGTGCTCTCTACCGGCGAAAACGTAAATATCCTTGTCCTCGATACAGAAGTATATTCCAATACAGGAGGACAGAAATCCAAGTCCACACCCGTAGGCGCCAGTGCAAAATTCTCCGTAAACGGAAAAGCAACTGGTAAAAAAGATCTTGCCTTACAAGCAATGGCCCATGGCTCTGCCTATGTAGCCCAGATAGCTATGGGTGCTAATGATGCACATACCATTAAGACCATACAGGAAGCTGAAGCCTTCCCCGGCCCATCGCTCATCATAGCCTATAGCCATTGCATAGCGCACGGTTACGATATGTCCCAGGGAGCAGAACATCAGCAGCATGCAGTAAAAACAGGTTATTGGCCACTTTTCCGTTACAACCCGTTAAAACCCAGGGGCGAACGTTTTGTACTGGATAGCAAAGAACCATCCTTACCGCTCAAAGATTTCCTGTATGACGAAACACGCTTTAGTATCCTTACACGCCAGGACCCTGAACATGCTGAAGTTTTACTGGATGCCGCCGAACATGGACTTAGCGACCATTGGGAAAGATTGCTCGCTTTGAAAGCTTTGTAATAAAATAGTAGGAATTTCTGAATTTTTATTATTTTTAGTTTTATTTCATCCATATGAGACAAAAGTTTACCCAGTTATTGCTTTTAGCTTTTGTACTGTTAAGTTTTAGTAGTTGCATAGTAGGAAGACCCAGGCACTACCATGACAGATATAAATACCGTGGTAACCACCGCGTCCATTGGCATAATAACGGGCATGGCGAGAGAGAGTTTTATTAAAACTCCTTTTCATTTCAATTGCAGTTTTCTGTCTGCTCCTGATTATTTTCCTTGAATAATCTGTTTGTGCTTTCGGGTACACTTTAATTCTTTTGCTCCCCTCATACAAAATATTTTTGGAATAAAAAACGTGGAAAATACCTTTTTTTCTGCCAGATTTTTATTATACTATTGTAAAAATAATATTATAATAATCAAAGAAAAACTCTAACAACTTCTAAAAACCATGTTTATGTATGCTAAATTATTTTTCTCAAATGAGCAGACCTCTCTTACAAAACGTGAACAACAGATCCATTCATGCATCCTGCAGGGATTGTCAACAAAAGAAATAGCGGGTAAGCTATACCTCAGCATGCACACTGTTTTCACTCATCGCAGAAACATACTACGCAAAAACCGATTAGCACAGAAAGTGAGATTGAGTTTTACACAGGGACTAATATAACATTTTCATTGAAATATAAAATACTTGATATTAATTACATTTTAGCTAAACTTGCCTCCATACTTTCACCTTTAAATTTTTTATGTCATGAATTCTTATGTTGTATTCTGGTTGGTTTTTATTCTCCTCCTGGCAATAATTATTTTCTGCGACAAAAAATTCAACCTCCTCAGGGATGTCAGTGATGCCACAAAAAAGCCTTACAGCTACTCCCGTGTACAAATGGCCTGGTGGACACTTATTATACTATCTTCCTTCATATCCATTTATCTCCTTACTGGCACAATCCCGACATTTAATTCTTCTACCTTAATACTATTGGGTATCAGCGCCGGCACAACCGCAGCAGCATCTATGATAGATGTTACAGACCAGGCAAAAAACATTAAACTTAGTTCAGACCAGGAAGGCGAAAATTTCTTTCTCGATATCCTCTCAGATGCTAACGGTGTGAGTATTCACAGGCTTCAAACAGTCATTTTCAATATTATCATCGGGTTTTGGTTTATAGAAGAAGTTAATTGCCACCTGCATGACCTGGCAGGCAATTTAGCTACCTGCGCAACTGTCGCTATAGATTGCAAAACGGGCTTCATAAACGCAGTTATCCCAGTAGTTACACAAAACAACTTAATACTACTTGGTGTTAGTGCTGGTACATATGCCGCCCTTAAAACCAATGAGAACAAACCGGGTATGCAATCAAGCACAAGCGCTCAGCAACCCCCTGCACAGGCACAAGCTGCCCAACAAATTCCAGCTGCCGCACAACCTGCTCAACAATCCCCTGCTGCAAATAACCCATAGGGACTGTAAATAGCTGATAACATAACACTGCTTCAAACAACAATTAAACAAGTAAAAAAATAATTTTTAATTTCTCGTGTTTTGACACACCGCTTAACTCTGCTTTATTAAAAAACGGAAAGCCGAAAACGGATTTAGAGTAGGCAAAAAATCTGAAAAAATGGACTTGAATTTAAATGTAACATTTCAATCTGGCGTGGGCGATTTAACAGCAACCTTATTAAGAAGCGCAGCATCCGAAACAAAAACTATCGGTATTTCCGGCACAATAGCATTCCAGGATGTTGAAAGTGGAGATGTAGTTTCTATTAAAGGAGAATGTGCAGGTTCTGCAACAATAACAATTGATCCGCCAACTTTCCCTGCCACTCCTCAAGGTTTTGGAAATGGAAATATTTTTGGTATTTATCGTATTCTTTAAAAAAAAATTAACTGTTAATTTGCACATTATGAAATATAAAATGAAATACTCCTTTCTTCTTCTCTTAATAACCATAAGCGCTTATACATATGGTCAAAATGCTGTGGGAGACACATCAGGCACAATAGCGCCCATCATAGCCGATTCATTGGAAAGCGGCAATTATAAAGATGTCTTAACCAGTTTTTTCCAGTTGGCATATAATGATATCACAGGGCCGGGAAAAGAAGTAGCCTTTGATGCAAACGTTTTTGCCATACTTGCAAAAGGTAATAAAAATCTGTTGATAGACAGTAATTATGTAAAGTATAACCACCTCAGAAACTTAAATATCAATTTCAGTGTTAAGCTCGATTCCACATATCATCCCAATGGCTTTTCATTTGGTTTCAAATATGCATTGATTAATGGCAGGGACTATACTATTTCCAGGTATTATCTTGCGCAGCTTGCAAAGAATGCGGGAGAAGAAAACAAACTCACTGATTTAATTGCTACTTATGTACGTGCCAGGACTTCAGCCTTAAATGCAGATCCCGCCCAAATAAGTTTCATTGATTCTTTTATGGTCCAGCCCATCAGGTGGCTTACAGACACTACTTATTCTTATGTTTTTAGCAGCATGGATAAAAATGTACAGGATACTTTATATTCCATTATCTCCGATACCGGCAACCATCTTCCCAATTTATTAAAGCTTATCAAGGGAAATAAAAACATCTCTGCAAGGCAGGAATTAGACAAGAGAAAAAGCGACCTTTTAAATGATTTCCAAAACAACCCTCTTTGGACCATTAATGCAAACAGCACATTTTTACCCAATGCAGCCTCTAACAATAAAATGGCCCTTAACAGTTTAACGCTTTACTCCGAGTTTTTAAAAGGCATGAGTAAAACAAGTAGCGCCTCCATCAAATCAGAGTTTGATGTATTAGCCGCTTACACCTTCACAAACGACAGCATGCAAGTTCAGAATAATTTGATGCGTAACATTTTTACTTTTCAGCCAGGAGTTAACTTTTACCTCAATACAAAAAATACAGGCAAATCCTGTCTGGAGTTTAAATTGAGCGGCACTTATTATCATACATTCTCTACCCTTATGCCAGGGCAAAAAGCAGATAGCTCCACCATAAATGCAGACATAAGAGTACGTATCATTAATGACCTCTGGCTGCCCATCAGTATAAAATATGATCCCCAGACAGGAAACGTGTTTGGCCTCCTGAATGTGAAATGTAATTTCACAGGTATGAAAAATGCACTAAAGTCGCTCTATACAAAAAATAACAATTAGGGCTTATTAATTCAGACATTCTCTTCGTTCCCGGTGTTCATTAGCAACACCGGGAACATTTATTTTAGCCCCATCTGCTATGCATCTTGTCAAAAATATATTAGCAATATATTTCCATAAAACCTACTGCAAAAAACCGTAAAGACATTAATATAAAAACTTTATTGAAATATAAAATACTCAATTTTAGGTATTTTTTAGACACACTAAGAAGGGTACATTTAATATATAATACAAATATTGCCCAAATGGTTACTCCTCAAAAACAAGAAAAATTAAAATTTGTAAAAGAAGATGATAATGCCACTACCTTACAATTTTTTGGTGGCTGGTTAATTTTTGTCGGGATTTTTATTCTTTTATTGATTTCGATATTAAATGTTTGGCTGAATTCTGATTTTAGTAGAATAGCAGCCACAAGTTTCTTGATGGTTATGTTAGGTATTTCATTTGTCTTTCCAAGTATGTTGCAAGACGATAATAATGGATTATCTACTATGAGGGTCGTGGTTTATATGATAGTTTGCGTATTTATTGCTTTTGTAGTTAAAGATGGCTGGAATATTGGAAAGTTGGTTGAAATTAGCCCCAACTGGATGTATCTTATCTTAACTGCTTTAGGTGGCAAAACGGTTCAGTCATATACGGAATATTTGAAAATGAAAACTTCCAATAACAACGGCAATTTATCCAAAAATTCCGATGAGGAGAAAAAAGGTGCCAATTCTAATGAAAATCCGGTTACAGTTGGTGCCAAAAAGGATTCAATAAATGATAAAACGAAAAATATAGGCAGACAGATAGTGCCGGTTTATAAACCACCTGTAAATAAACCAGAAGGAAGCAGAGAAATTTTTGAAGGTGTAACACCACCACCTGCTGATGCCAAACTTGTATACAATAATGGTCCTCTGATTGCTAATGTTGAGGTCTATACTATTTTTTGGGGTGAGAACTGGAATAATGATCCTTCGTTAAAGCAAATGATGACAGATCTGAACAGTTTCTTTAAAAACATACTTACCAGTTCATTGATAGATCAATTAAAAGAATATAATACGGTAACGTATAAAATTGGCCATGGTAAGTTAACAGGAACGAAAGTAATAATAGAAGGTGCTCCGAAACCAGGTGACACAATTGATGACTCAGCGATTCAGAATTCATTGACGGCCTGGATCAATACAGGAATTGTTTCAGGGATCACAAGCAATACTCTTTACTTTATATACACTGACAAAAATGTAAAAGTTACTGCCGACGATCTGATCTCTTGTGATAGCATGTGTGGCTACCATGACTCTATTAACAATAATATTTTCTATGCAGTAATGCCCTACCCCTCATGCAATGTTTGCTTAGGTAATTTATCTGTTTTCGAGGCTTTGACCGCAACAAGTTCCCACGAGCTTTGCGAAGCTATTACTGATGCTCTGGCGGCAACCGGATGGAACGATCCGCAAAATGGCGAAATAGGAGATATCTGTGCCTGGAATTTTAAAAAGGTCGGACAATACACAGTTCAAAAAGAATGGAGTAATGCTAGAAAAGACTGTATCTAAACCAAATTTGGCTTTTTAAAAAAATCGTAAATATATGAAAAGTATCAAACTGATTATATTCTGTTGCCTGAGTTTATTTGCAGATTTCTCCTATGCCCAAATCAACAACCACTTCTCTACCCAGTTTTCATCTGATGGAAAATTAACCCAAATTAGGTTCGCCT
>CAIYVS010000754.1 GCA_903929655.1 uncultured Bacteroidota bacterium
AGTGCAAGAAAATTACGTAAGTAAAAATTGTTAGCTATTCTTTGAATCATCCCATTAAATTACTAAATGATAAACACTTAGCCATACTATAGCCCAAAAACTTGACGAAAGTCGTTTATCAAAATAGTAAAGCGTTTGTCTATAATTTTTAGCCTTATAAATTATTAGATCGTCTTTTGAGTATAACAATTCTAAATCACGTGTTATGAAAAAAACAGCTACCTCATTATGCTTAATTATTTTTACGGTTTGCCTAAAACCATCTGTTATTGCCCAAAGTATACCTAATGGTGATTTCGAAACCTGGACAACTATATCAGGTGTAGAAACGCCGGACAGTGGCTGGACTATATCAGATGATGCCCCACTAGGATGCAGCCCCTATTCTTCTATCAAAACAACTGATAGAGCCAGTGGCAGCTATGCCATTCTGCTGGAAACAAATAATTGTACAAACTTCGGTGGTATACACGAAGGCTGGGCTGATCTAAATTTATCTACTTCCGCAAAACCTGATTCATTGAAGTTTAAGTATAAAGCTACCCGGGCGGGAATGGACACTGCAATGGTACTGGTATCAGTATACGATCATTTTACACCAATAGGAGATGCCGTTTATTATATAAACAGCAGCCAGAGCACCTATAAGGAAGTATCTATTCCTATTCAATATTACTATCCGATCAACACTACATCAATAGATATTTTCTTGTCGTCTGATGTGGGTTGGAACCAGGCGATCGGAAACCGCTTATTAATAGATGATCTGGAGTTTGTAAGTATACCAACCAGTGTAGGTAACAGTTATAACAATAATCTCAAGCGTTTATCATGTTCCCCAATACCTGCTACTTCCAGTCTGAATGTTTCATTTGGCCTTACAAGCAGCTCAGACGTTAAAATAATACTGCTTAATATGATAGGGTCGGTAATGCATACGTCCTACTCACACTACGAGGCGGGAAATCACTCTATCCCTGTTGATATATCATCAATGCCTGCCGGTATGTACCTATGCGAAGTGCAATTGTCAGATGGGGAAAAAACGATAGAACGAATCATAAAACAATAATTAACCAATAAAATCAAATTCAATGAAAAAACTATTATTTACTTTCTCAATGCTACTTAGCTGTTACATCTCATCACATGCACAAATAGTGTATCATGATATTAATCCTGATACTACTGTAAATACATGGAATGGTTTTACAATTGCTCCGGCAACTGCATCTATAACTGATCTTGCTATATGGTTGCATTCAGTACCACCGATAGAGCTAAAGGTGATTATTGCAACGGATGGCGACTGTGAGATACTTTTTGATTCTGCCGGTATGCTAGCAGCCAAACTTGATTCAGGCGATATTATTGGTTCATCGGGCATATGGCTAGCAGCTAATTACGATATACTGGATAGTGGAAACATTGGCAACTGGCAAACTAATGCAACTGACAAGTATATTGCTTTCAGATTTAGGAATAATACACCTACCTGGTATTATGGCTGGCTAAAAATGACTATAGATACCGGGGCAGTTTCATTTACTGTAAAAGAGTGGGCCTATGACGCTTCAGGCAATGAAATTAAGGCAGGGCAAGCTTCCACGACAGGTGTTAATACTGTAACAACAGGCAGTCCATTATCGATATATCCCAATCCTGCATGCAATAAAATTCAACTAAAAATGAGCGTGGATGAGAATATGCAATTATCAATAGCAGATATTAATATGAACACAGTCAGCTCTGTTGTGATAAAAAAGGGGCAACATGACCCGACTATTGATATATCAACATTAGCTAAGGGAATATACTGTATAATGGCACAAAAGGGGGGTGATGTATATACAAGTATGTTTGTAAAACAGTAAGGTTAACAAGCGGGGATTAAATATAGGAATGTAAAAGCACTACAAAACGTAGTGCTTTTTTTATATCAGGAACAGATAGATGCGCTTGACCTACATTCTCGTTATGGCAAAGATGTGCAGGTTCGATTCCTGTTCGGGGCACTTGAAAAGTCAAAATTCAAAAAGCTAAAATTCAAAAATGGGAAATTTAGTGTTTGTGAAGAAATGACTTAGCTAAAAAATCCATTCTCTGTTGAGGGTGGTTATTTTGTTTTGACTCGTGAACGGGTAAGACTCATATCTATTGATTTATATCGAAAGGTAGTTCAGGTTCTATTCTTGTTTTGGGAAAAGAA
>CAIYVS010000755.1 GCA_903929655.1 uncultured Bacteroidota bacterium
CATTATGCACCTCAGCCGATTCTGTTAAAACAACTTTGCCCACCATATCCTGCAAAACAATAAAAACCCTGTCGTCATTGCTGCCTCCGGGAAGCTTGCCGCTTACAGAGAATTCTCCTTTTGAAGGATTAGGATAAACTTTCAGTCCGGTAATTGCGTTATTCAAATGAGCAACATCTAGAGGCGCTGTAATTACGATCAGATTAGATACCACGTCCTGGTTATACACACATACAGATGGAGTATGCGCAATACAGTCTACTACATCATTGTTTTGAAGTGTATTGTCAACCAAAGTATCATATATGGCACCTGTAATGCTAGCTGAGTTTTTCCTCCACTGATAAGTCACACCTGCGCCGCCATTGGTATTACTGGCGGTAAATTTCACGGATTGCCCTAACTGGGTAAGATGAGTTGTGCTGGCCGTGATACTGGCAGTAAAAGGAGCCTGGTTTTCCGTAAAAATTTCTATTTCATTACTTCCTGCTACCGGGCTGCTCGCACAAACCAGGTTGGTAGTGATATAACACACAAAAGTATGTCCGCTATCTAAATACGCAGGGTTCGAATAGGATGGGCCCGTGGCACCCGGAATAGCATAGGAATTATTATACCATTGATATTGCGGATTATTTCCGGCATTCATAACATTGGAAAACAGTTTTAATGTGGCACCGCTGCAAAGCGTATCTCCCGATAAAGTGAATATATTAATAGAAGGAACAACAACAGAATCCACTGTCATCAGCAGAGGCATGCTGAACGCCATATTTGTACTTGCGCAGGATGCATTGCTGGTCAGAAAACAAGTTACGACATCTCCGTCGTGTAAAGTATCGGTACTGTAATTTGCACTGTCGGTTGACAAAGGAAGATTCACATTATTAATCTTCCACTGGTACTGGGGAGTATTGCCACCGTTAACAGAAAAGGCCGAAAAAACAACTGTCTGGCCAACGCATACTGTATCGCCTGCATTTTTGGTTACAGTAACCAAAGGCATAACAATCGGGTTCACTGTTACAGTAACTATATTACTGGTATCGGTAGCCAGTGTAGGACATGCGGTACTTGGTGTAAGCACACAGCTTATGGAATCATTATTGGCCAGCGTATGAGAAGAAAATGCTGAACCGTTAGCTCCCGCAATTACAAGCCCGTTTCTCATCCACTGATAAGATGGCGAAGCCCCGCCATTTGTTGTACTAGATGCAAAATTGATCGTATCGCCTGCGCAAAACGTATTGCCCAGCGGGCCGGGTAAAAACACAATTGACATATGTGGTCTTAGCGTATCTGATACATTGTAAACAGATGTTGTATTACTGGCACCGGTAAATGTAGTTACAGAAGCTGTATAAAATCCTGAACTTAATGCACTCCTGGTATAAGTAATGGTAGGTGCAAATTCCTGTACACGGTTATTTTGATTATCTGCCACATACAAATTTCCAAAGCCATCAACAAAAACACCACCGGGACCGTCCAATTGGTTGTTATTAACTCCCACACCATTTCCACCGGCAATAGTTACACCATTCGATGCACCCGGAGCCCATAACTGAATGCGGTTATTAAATCCGTCTGCTACGTACACACCACCATTACCGTCCACAAAAACTCCCGAAGGACTGCTCAGCTGATTGCTGTTTGCACCTGCTCCATTCCCTCCGGCTACTGTAGTTCCGCTTGTGGCATTTAAAGCCCACTGCTGTACACGGTTATTCCCCCTGTCTGCTATATAAATATTGCTTGCTCCATCTACAAAAATCCCCGATGGGCTAAGCAGTTGATTGCTATTTCCTCCTGCACCATTTCCTCCGGCCACAGTAGTTCCACTGCTGGCAGACTGCGCCCATTTTTGAACCCTGTCATTATTATAATCGCTTACATAAACATTACCCGAAACATCAACATAAACTCCCATCGGTAAGCTTAACTGGTTAGCTGCATTTCCCCCACTACCATTACTCTGGCCAGCCACTGTAGTACCACTCGTAGCACCGGAAGCCCATTCCTGAACACGATTATTTCCTGCATCTGCTATATACACATTTCCGCTTCCATCCACAAACAATCCTGTGGGACTGTTTAATTGATTAGCACTATTTCCGGCACCATTACCTCCGGCCACCGTAGTACCGCTTGTGGCTCCGGGTGCCCATTTCTGCACCCTGTTGTTTGCCGCATCAGCTATGTATTTATTGCCGTTACCATCCACAAATACGCCATTAGGAGAACTTAACTGGCTTGCCGCAGAACCCGCAGTGCCATTACTTTGCCCGGCCACAGTTACCCCTCCGCTAAACCATGTATTAAAAAATGAATCTATAGGGAACCCATTTTCCTTCCATACGATCTTGGTTGGTTGTATACTGCTGTTCACAGTTAATATGCTGCCCACGCAGGCCGTGCCGCTGATACTCACATTGGGCGTTTGTGCCAAAATCTGTGCAGGAAAATGAGCAATCACACTTGTCAGGCTCAGAAAAAATAAAATCTTCTTCATAATTTACTATTTAGGATCAATGGGCTTTCTATTCAGGGTATTAAATCATTAATAATTCAAATCTTCCTATATAAATGTACACAAATGATCAATATTCTTACAAGTATAAAATAAAAAATGCTTACAAAATAAAAAGACTTAGAAATTTCCGGTACCTATTGTGGCACTTCGCTCT
Source organism: uncultured Bacteroidota bacterium (assembly GCA_903929655.1). Lineage (GTDB taxonomy): Bacteria > Bacteroidota > Bacteroidia > Chitinophagales > Chitinophagaceae > JABDGU01. The sequence goes on from CAIYVS010000755.1 coordinate 2,688, forward strand.
TGTTTACCTGCACGGTGCCTTTCAGATTTTTAATATGATACCAGGTGAAATCTTTATTCGCTTCCAGGCCATCGCCATATAAGACTTGGGTTGCAGTAGTTATTTTTACAAATTTCTCGGTATAGAATTTCTCCACTCCCTGGTTCCACACAAGCTCTTCCGTATTCAATTGCTCACCTTTTTTATTTACAATAACAACATTATTACGTATCAATATATTTCCCTGTTTTTCATAATAGCGTGCATAGCCGGCAGTTAATGTGCTGCTTATCTTATTGCTGTCATCATAAAATTCAACTTTTATACCGTCTTTCAGGTCCGTATAAGGAGGTTTTGCCAGTTCATTACGAATGAAAATATGGGCAGATAATATTGCTTTTACTTTCCCGTGTTGGCTCTGGATAAATGTTACATCGGTAGCCCTGTCCTCCTGCACGGCATTTTTGCTGGTAAGTGCCTTTATTTGCTCCGGGTCATTATTACAGGCTGTCAGTGTGAGTAGTATAAACAAAACACCCGGAAATAAAATCCGGGTCTGTAGCTTTTGAAATAATATAAAAAGCCTTTTAGTCATATTTACGTTTCACAAACCACCTGTCGTTAAATGAAAAACCAACAGAGAAACGAACATAGGTTTCTTTTATCAGGCTGTTTGATTTTGTCCCAAGACTACCCACATCAATTCCTAAATGCACATGCGATGTAGAACGCTTGATAGGCAAACTGGCGCCCGCAGTAAATCCGTAAAACATCAAACTGGTATTTTGCAGGTAAACAGGGTCTTTACCATAATACAAACCTGCCCGGTAAGTGGCACGCGCCCAATAGTTACGAAGGCTTAGTGCATTGGGTGTAAACTCCCCGCCAATACTGATCTTATATGCGTCTGCCAGGGAATCTGCACTGCCAAGAAACCTGTACTGTGTCCATTTAGTGGCTGCATAATCTACCCCTATCAGCCATTTATCAGTGCTCAATAACTGCACGCCTAAACTAAAAGACATCGGCATAACCATCTTGCCATTTATACCCGGTGCAGAATAAGCCGTATCCTGGATAAATGTATCTACCAGTCCGTAAGTACCAATTGAATATGCCCCCTGGCTTATGTTAAGGTTTTGCTGCATGGCAAATGTGCCGCCCGCACGCAGTGTCAGATCTTTTTTCAAATCATGCTCATACATCACGCCGGCTTTCCAGTATATACCACCAACTTTTGTATACCTCGAGAAATCAGAATTATATGACTTGTTATTGATGGTGTCTATATTATTCAACAAAACTGTATTACTCAATTGCCCGAACATATATCCGGCATTGATACCAAAACTAAATGACTTGATCTTGTATGCGCCTCCTATATAAAGAAGATTAACAGACCCACTTCCTGTATATATACCC